>SKYW01000055.1 GCA_007127695.1 Balneolales bacterium
AAGACCCGCCCGGTATAAGGGCCTTGAGTTTCTTTCCACCGCGGACGCCGCCGGCTACTTCGTTGATAAGCGTCATGATGTCCATGCCGGCCGGGTACTCGTAGACGCCCGGACGGTTGACGTGTCCGGATATGCCGTAAAGCACCGGTCCCGGATGTGTTTTTGGTCCGATGCCCAGATACCAGTCTGCACCATGCTGCATCACGAGGGGCACATTGGCGAGGGTTTCGATATTGTTGATGGTTGTGGGACGTCCCCAAAGTCCGCGCTGGGCAGGAAATGGCGGCTTCACCCTGGGGTAGCCGCGTTTGCCTTCGAGCGACTCCATCAGGGAAGATTCTTCACCGCAGATATAAGCGCCGGCACCCATGTGCGTGTACATTTCCACGCTGAAATCCGATCCGAGGATTTTTTCCCCCAGGTATCCTTTTTCGTAGGCCTGGTCAATGGCATTCTGAAGTTTCAGGAGGAAGGGGCGGTATTCCCCGCGGATGTAGACGTAGATCACGTCAACCTGCATGGCATAGGCGGCAATGATCGCCCCCTCAATAAACTGGTGCGGATTGAATTCAAAAATTTTGCGGTCTTTGAACGTTCCGGGCTCGGATTCATCCCCGTTGCATGCCAGATAGCGCGGTTTTCCGTCGGGTTCCGGCATGAACGACCATTTCAGGCCGGCATTGAAACCGGCACCGCCGCGACCCCGAATGTTTGCTGTCTTCACTTCATTGACGACATTGGCCGGACTCCATGTCTTCCGGTCTTTCAGAATCTTTTTGAGTGCCTGATAGCCGTTGTTTTTTTCGTAGACGGATATTTCGTGGAGATCCCGGATTGCGGGCACCAGCAGGGGTTGATATGATTTCCAGTCGTTGCTCATTGCAGATTTCAGGATCCTTTTTCGTGTTGTGGCATGGGATTGGATTCGAAATCCGGCTGTTTGCCGGCCCGCAGATCTTCTATCAGTTTGTCCACCTTTTCAGGGGTCAGATGGTTGACAAATTTGTCATTGGTTACCTGGAGTATGGGAGCGTAACCGCAGGCGCCGAGGCATTCCACTGACTGCACCGAAAACTCACCGTCAGGTGTTGTTTCGCCGGCCTTGATCCCCAGCTTCTCTTCAATGTAATGGAGCATATCGTATCCACCGGATACCTGGCAGCTGAGGCAGGTGCATACATCCAGCACATTTTTACCCATGGGCTTTTCGTAAAACTGGGTGTAGAAAGAGACCACGCCGCGAATATGAGCTTCAGGAACGCCAAGTGTTTTGGACACCAGCTGCTGCACTGCCGGATCGGTGTGCCCGAACTTGTCCTGTGCATACCAGAGTACAGGAAGCACCGCCGATTGCTTATCCGGATATTTAGCCGTGATTTTTTCGATCTCTTTGAGATCTTTGTCAGTAAAAGTATACGTTTCAGCCATAATTACTTGTCTGAGTCTCCCATTACCGGATCCATTCCACCGATCACGACTACCGTATCAGCGATCATTTCACCGTCAAGAATGGTTTCCAGTCCCTGCAGATTACTGAAGGACGGGGAATTGATTTTCAGGCGCCAGGGGTGTCCTGTACCATCACTTTGAATATAGAATCCGAGTTCACCTTTGGGGGCTTCGATGGCATGATAGCTTTCAGCGCCGGCAGGAGGGCAGATCCCGGTGTCGGTCATCATGAAATCGTGGATGAGTCCTTCCATGGAGTAGTAGACTTCGTCCTTGGAGGGATAGCTTTTCTTTGCATCATCCACACGGATCGGCCCTTTTTTCGGCATTTTTTCGAAGCATTGCCCGATGATACGGATGGATTCCGCCATTTCCTCCATCCGGCAGTAATACCTGGCAAGGTTGTCGCCCTCGGTGCGGGTTGGAACCATGAAATCCATCTGGTCGTAGAACATGTACGGCTCGAACGTGCGGATATCGTAGGCGATGCCGGTCGCCCTCAGCGAAGGTCCGGCCAACCCGATGGCAATGCCTTCTTCGTGGCCAATGGCGCCCACACCATTGTTCCTGTCGACAAAGATCCTGTTGCGGTCGAGGATCTTGTGCCAGCCCTTCAGTTCATCAGGAAATTCCCGCACAAACTTGCGGATTTTCTCCTCGGCAACCGGAGTAAAGTCGTTGTTAACACCACCGATTCGCGAATGTGAGACCGTGAACCGGTGTCCGGCCACCTCGTCGAAGATATCATAGAGTTTTTCCCTTTCCCGGAAGGTCCAGAGAAAAAACGAGAGCGCACCGGCATCCATGATCATGGTACCCAGCCATAAAAGATGTGAAGAGATACGGGCCAACTCACAGCATATCATGCGGATATAGGTTGCCCGACCAGGAACTTCCATGTCTGCGATCTTTTCAACAGCAAGACAAAGTGCGACGTTGTTGCTGTAGGGGGAGAGGTAGTCCATGCGATCGGTGTAAGGCATGAACTCCTGATAGGTTTTGTTCTCCGCCATTTTTTCGATACCGCGATGCAGGTAGCCGGTATCGAGGCGGCATTTGGTGATCACTTCGCCGTCCAGTTCCATGAGTACACGGAGCACACCGTGGGTTGCAGGGTGCTGCGGACCCATGTTGAGCGTCATGCGGGTAGCCAGCGGATCGCTGTCGTCGACTTCCACCGTAGCATGCTTGTCCTCAAGGCTTTTGTAGAGTGCCTCCTGGTGTTCCCTGAAGTAGGTGGGTTTCTTTCGCGATATATTGGAATCAGATTGAAACATATGGTGTGCCGTCAGTCGTGATCTGGGGTCGTATTGGGCATTTCGAGGGAGCCGGGTACTCCCAGCAGCGGAAACTCCTTGCGTAGCGGATAGTATTTGAAGTCCTCGGGCAGAAAGATCCTGCGCATGTCGGGGTGTCCTTCAAACCGGATGCCGAACATATCGAACACTTCCCGTTCGTTCCAGTTGGCACTTTTCCAGATATCGGTTACCGTTGGCAGAACCGGGTTTTCCTCTTCAACGCGCACTTTGAGGAACAACCTCTGTCTATTTCTGAGTGATATCAGATGGTAGATCACCTCAAACCGGTCTTCCGATGTAAACCGGTCCGCACCAATAATTTCATTCAGGTAGATGAAGTGCAGGGTGTTTTTCAGGAAACGGCATGCGTCATGCAGGCGATCCCGCTTGATACGGAGAAGGGGGTGGGTGTATTCGAGATTCAATTCCAGCAGGTCTTCACCCATGTATTCACGGATATCCTGAAGAAGGTTGTCTCTGATTTCGATATTCATGTTTGGCGCCTAACTGTCAAGCTTTAGGGATTGCTGCTCCTTGATCTTGTCCTGGATCTTCAGGATCGCATTGATAATGGATTCGGGACGCGGCGGGCATCCGGAGATGTAATAGTCGACGGGAAGGAAGTTGTCCACTCCCTGAACCACGCCATAGCAGCGGTGCATTCCACCGGTTGATGCACAAGCACCCATGGCGATGCACCATTTAGGATCGGGCATCTGGTCCCACACGCGGCGAATGGCATGCGACATTTTGTAGGTGCACCAGCCGGCCACGATCATCACGTCGCTCTGACGGGGAGAGAAGCGGAATACTTCGGAACCGAAACGTGCGGCATCATACTTTGGTCCCGCAAATGCCATCATCTCTATGGCGCAGCACGCCAGACCCATGGGCATGGGCCATACGGAATTCGCCCGGCCCCATTTGGTCAGTGCATCGACGGTAGTGGTGAAATAGCCTTCACCCATCACACGATCTAGACTCATAACTCAGTTTCAGGAGATTTGATAATTCTTTTCATGTGTTTACATTTTCTGATTTATTATGTCACATGGAGCATCCATGGATATAATCATCTGCCTGTGTGTCCAAAATATCGGCCATGGATGTTTCATCAGTTTAAATCATTTCGATTAATATGGTCAGAATGAACTCACATGACAGGATGCAATCATGCTCCTTTATATCAGCCGGAGGCTGTCAGGTTCGTTTCTTGGCTTTTCCCGTCCTGCAGCGGATCGGCAGACCAGTCAAAACTGCCCTTTTTCAATGTGTAGACAAGACCAAGGAAAAGTATGAAAATAAATAGCATCATTGCCCAGAACGTTCCCTCTCCGAATTCCTGATAACGGACGGCCCAGGGGTAGATGAAGATCACTTCCAGGTCGAAAACAATGAACTCCATGGCGATGATATAAAAGCTGACGGAATAGCGGTCACGCGCCTGACCGATTGGATCCATCCCGCTTTCATACGCACCAAGCTTGTTCGAGGCGGGCCTTCGCGGACCCAGCAGGTGGGATAAGACAATGAACGCCATGGCTGTAACGACCGCCAGAGCGATGAGCAGGAGAACAGGTATATATTGTTCGAGCATTATTCCTTTACAAGGATAAGTAAACGGCTGAATTTCGGCACTAAAATTACTTCCGATATGGGCTAATGTCAATCAAAACAGACAATCTGCCGGGGCCTTTTTAAAAAAAGTGCTTTTCCGTGCCAATTGGGTTCCCACGGCAATGCTTTCCGGGTTTTGACTGTTTAAGAGAGAAAAAAATAGTTACCTTACCAGAATATATGATCTGACATAGTTATACACGTCTCCGTGGCCAATACTGAGCAGCGGCATCGCGGATGATCACAAATAGCAACCCCCAAATTTTCGAGCAGTTTTGAGCAAGATTCAAATGGATATCCTGGGACTTTCCACCAGTCCCAGCAGTGGCGGAGCTTATGCACTCATTTTAAATGAAACGGATGGAAAGCGCAGGCTTCCCATTATCATAGGTACTTTTGAAGCACAGGCAATCGCTTTGGAGCTTGAGAACATCAAGCCACCCAGACCCATGACCCATGATCTGATGCGCAACATCATCCAGAGCTTCAATACCTTTGTCAAGGAGATCTATATCAACGACCTGAGGGAGGGCACTTTCTACGCGCAGATCGTATATGACAACAATGGGGAAACCCTGACCCAGGATTCACGTCCAAGTGACGCCATCGCCCTGGCAATCCGCTTTAACGCACCTATCTTTGTTTCGGACCATATTGTGGAGGAAGCCGGTATTGAGACCGATCCACAAATGGAGGAGCAGGAGGAGGACCCGTCCATGCCGGAAACACAAACCCCGGACGCGCCCTCCGAAGAGCCGGCGGCCTCATCCAGCAAGGAGAGCCGTATCCGTATGCTGGAAAAAAGCCTGACGGCAGCCATTGCAGAAGAAGATTATGAAAAAGCGGCAAAGATCAGGGATGAGTTGAACCGACTCAAGGAATGACGCCCACAAAGGAAAAGACAATGCACGTTGACCACCTGGATTTCAGGGAGCTGTCGTTTTCCCGGCTGTTCCGTGATTACCTGGCGGACACGGACGCCATTTCAGGGTTCTACAGCCATCCACACACCTACAACTCCCTGAAAAAGGTCGTTTCTTCTTACAAGGCACGCAGTGACCGCAGGGAGACGGCCCGCATCACTGCCGAATTCAATGAACCGTTTTTGCAGGGACAAACTGTGGATGAGCTTGCCGGTATTCTTGCGCATGAGGACACGGTTACCATAACCACCGGCCAGCAGCTCAGTCTTTTCGGAGGCCCGCTTTACACCGTTTTCAAAACGATTTCGGCCATCCATCTTGCCCGGTCACTGACCCGGGACACGGGAAAGAGGGTTATCCCGGTCTTCTGGCTTGCCGATGAGGACCATGATTTTGAGGAAATCTCTGTCGCAAACATTCCTGAGCGCAACAGCATTAGGCAGATAGCGCTGCCTTGTGATACCTGCGCCCGGCACGCCGCCGGAAACATCCGCGTGGACGAGGCCTTTGAGAATTTCCGTTCAGACATTTACGAGGCCCTGAATCCCACGGATTTCCGCGAGCAACTTATTTCGATACTGGATGATGCGTATGCACCCGGACGCAGCTACCGTGAGGCGTTTGCCTTGCTCCTTTCAAAGCTTTTTTCACGCTACGGCCTCATATTCGCAGGCAGCAATGATCCGATGGTGAAAAGACATGTTACAGAATGCATACGCACCGCCATTGGCAGAGCCGATGAGATCAGGGATGCGCTGGCAAGTCAAAGTGAGCGTCTGGACCAGCATTATCACCAGCAGGTACAGATCACCGATAGCTTGCTGTTCTGGCATGATGACGAGCACGGCAGGGTCAGGTTGCAGCATGCTGACGGCCACTGGCAAACCGAGTCGGGGCTCTCGCTGTCGACTGATGTCCTGCTTCAGCAGCTTGAAGAAACGCCCGAACGGTTCTCTCCCAATGTCTTTCTTCGTCCGTTGATACAGGATGTCCTGCTGCCAAACGCCGCCTACATTGGAGGTCCGGCCGAAATTGCCTATTACGGGCAGATGAAGCCGGTCTATGAGCTGTTTGATATGAAAATGCCCTTTCTTGCCGCCCGTCTTTCCGCCACCCTGGTTGAACCGGCGATTCAGCGCTTTCTGGAGGAACTGCCATTTGATATTCCCGATTACACCAAACGTTTTGAAGATCTGGAGCAACACTACCTGCGCAAGTTTGGTAATCCTGAACTGGACGGCCATTTCGATACCTGGAAAAAACGGGTGGAAGAACTCACCGATGAAATGACCGGGCTCATGGGGATGGAAGACCCCGGCCTGCAGAAACACGCACGCGCCATATCCAAAGAATACAGCAAGTCCATAGACAAACTGAGGAAGAAGATGGTCAATGCCATCCGGCAAAAAGAGGAAGTACAGGTCAATCGTATCCGCAAGGTCAAGCATGCCCTTTTTCCAAATGACCGGCTTCAGGAGCGGGAAATTTCTCACATATATTATATGAACAAGTTCGGTGTGGATATTTGGGACCGGATCCTTCAAGAACTGGAAGAGCAGGACCAGGATCTGTTCGACAGGCATTTTCTGATCCATCTTTAGCAAAAACGGGAGCCCGGAGTTGTGACAAATCGCCAGAACATCAGAAAAGAGGCATTGTCCATTCGCAGGAAAATGGATTCCAATGAACTTGCGCATCTTGGATCGCTCATTGCTCAAAACGTTCTGGCATCGGACTGGTACCGTGATGCGCGAAGTGTCCACTGCTTTTACGGCGTTACAGTAAAAGGGGAGATTCCGACCGTCCGGATCATGGAGGATGCGCTCGCTTCTGGTAAACTCCTTGCAATGCCAAGGGTTACCGACAATGATGGTGGGATGGAACATATCAGGGTCACCGCGTTGGAGCTTGTGAAGCCGGGTTTGTGGGGCATACCGGAGCCGATGGGGGAAACAAGGGTGACGATTGCAGAAATCGAGCTCATTTTGGTGCCCGGACTTGCGGTGGACCGTAAAGGAAACCGCATGGGCTACGGCAAGGGCTACTACGACCGCTTTCTGGAAACGGCTTCTCACTCCGTAAAGGCGATGCTCGTTCCCGACCGGTTCGTGCATGACCGGTTACCCGTGGAGCATCATGATGTTCCGGTGGATTATATTGTCACTGAAGACCGGATCCTGTCTTGCGGCAGCTGATGTTTTCCGCTGAAAAAACGGGATTGAGGGAAACAAAATTTACCATGGCTCGTATGCCGGGATAACAGATGGATTTAACCACGGCAAAAACAGGGAATTTACACCGATGAAACATCCATGGCCGACATTTAGGACACACAGGCACATGATTATACCCATGGATGCTCCATGTGACATTATAAATCAGAAAATGTAAACAGATGAAACGAACATGGCAGCCTCCGCTTGACACACAGGGGCAAGATTAAATCCTGCCATGGGAGATCATTCTGACCATATAAATCTTAATTGATTTAAACAGATGAAA
>SKYW01000068.1 GCA_007127695.1 Balneolales bacterium
GTATTGGTCAGGGTACCGGAACTCATGCCGTCGCTGACCATGAAAATGATATTTTTGGCGTCGCCCGGACGCGCCTGCCCATTACTGGAAGCACAGCCGCCAAGCAGGGTGCCGGATCCAAGGGCAACACCGGAAAGCGCACCGGTTTTGAGAAAATCCCGTCTGCTGAAAGCACCGTTCTTTGAAACCTTTTTTTGTGACATGGTAAGGACTGTTTTAAATGATTCGTTGTTGGAATGGTAATGTCGTTCATTAAGCGACAGGCGGCCGGGGGTGTCCGTTCCGTGACAGTATAGGATTTCTACCGCAAAATGCGGCAAGGGTGGCCGGACCTGGTCAAATATCCATTTGTTACAGCAGAAAGAATAAGGAAATTGATGTAATGAAACTGTAAAATTTTGAAATGACGGTGGCGAAAAAACTGTTTATATGGGCGGAAAAATAATTTGCCAATCCCGTAAGTTATATATCAGAATCAAAAACGGCATATAAAAACGGCATATTTCAAACTTTATTGATAAGGAGGTAATCAGGAATGATCAAAAACACATTCAGAACCGTGTTTCTCATGGCGCTTGTGGCGCTTTTGTTTTTATTTATCGGCGGGCTGCTGGGTGGACAGACGGGCATGATCATCGCGCTCATATTCGCACTGTCCATGAATTTTTTCAGCTACTGGTACTCGCACAAGCTTGTGCTGAAAATGTACCGGGCACAGCAAGTGACCCGGGATAATGCACCGCGTTTTTACAACATGGTAGAAGAACTTTCGCGTAACGCCGGCTTGCCGATGCCAAAGGTCTATATCATACCCCAGCAGCAGCCCAATGCCTTTGCAACGGGCCGCAACCCTAAAAATGCTGCAGTAGCTGCGACCCAGGGCATTTTGCAGAGTCTCAGCGAGCGGGAGCTTCGGGGGGTCATGGCCCATGAACTCGCTCATATCAAGAATAGGGACATCCTGACCCAGACCATTGTCACCACGGTGGTAAGCGCCATTACCATGATAGCCCAGTTTGCCATCTTCCTGCCGTTCGGCCGCGGTGACGGCAGCGGCCCCAACCTCCTGGTACTGCTTCTGACTCTCATATTGGCGCCGCTGGCTGCGGCCATGCTCCAGTCGGCCATCTCGCGTACCCGCGAATTCGAGGCGGACCGGGTGGGCGCCGAAATCTGCGGAAGTGCTGAAAGCCTGGCCAGTGCACTCCGGAAAATCCAGGCATCAGTGGAACGCATGCCCATGCAGGCATCAGAAACGGCACAACGGTCCACGGCCCATATGTTCCCGGTCAATCCGTTCTCCGCGCGTGGCATGAGCAAGTTGTTCTCCACGCATCCTGATACATCGCTTCGTATCAACAAGCTGATGGAAATGGAACGCACCGGGGTATACTCCTGAAACGTTTTTTGAATATGGCATCGGGAATGTGTACCATTTTGTCAGATGCAACATTTTGGCAATCAAAAAGTATGTGCCGGTGTGTAAGGTAACGGCTTCTTCATAGTCTATTCCGTACCTAAGGCAACTGTAACAAAACAGAAAACATATGGGATCACTTAATAAAGCAATGATAATCGGACGACTCGGGGCAGATCCCGAGGTCCGTTACACACAGAGCAACACGGCGGTGGCTAACATAAGCGTAGCCACCAACGAAAGATACCGGGACAGCAATGGTGAGCTGCAGGAAACTACGGAATGGCATCGAGTCGTTGCGTGGGGCCGGCTGGCTGAGAACTGCCAGCAACTGCTGAAAAAGGGTTCACTTGTATACTTCGATGGACCCATTCAGACCCGGTCATGGGAGGATAAGGAAGGTCGCAAGCAGTACACGACCGAAATCAAGGCACTGACCATGCAGGTACTCGACAGAGCGGATTCTGGTAGTGGATACGAAGCTGCACCAAAAGAAGAAATGTCGGTAAATGATAGCAAGGAGTCGGATGCAGGGGATGCGGATGGTGACCTTCCGTTCTGATCTGTCAGCCAATGAAATGCTTTGATGTACAGGAACAGCAGGGAACGGATCCAGCCGAAACAGGATCCGTTCCCTGCCACCCTGTATCACTCAAATTCACAGCATTGCATACGAACAGGAATGTGGTTAGATTTTGAGCATATCTTTTTTTTACCGACTATAAACCCCGTTGGATAACAAATTTGTGATTCAGATTGTGGATGCTGGCAGCCGTATCTGGAAAACGGCGGAGGGAAGTACGTTTGATACACTGCTGGCCAATCCGGTCGACTTTATTGTCCTGATCGTCATCATCATTCTCGGTCTTGTATTTTCCGCCTTCTTTTCCGGCGCCGAAGTGGCTTTCTTTTCACTTGACAAGAAAGTAGACCGAAAAGTCATCAAGGATTCAGAGAAAGACCGTGCGTTGGCGAGGGTGTTGTACATGCTTGAAAAGCCGCGTCAGCTGCTGGCAACGGTACTTATCGGCAATACCTTTGCCAATGTAATCACCGCTGTTGGAGCAGCTGTGGTGACCGGCAGGCTGGTGGCGCTTCTTGGCCTGCCACAAGTGATCGTCTTTACGGTTGAAATCATTATCCTGACGTTTGCTATCGTAGTTTTTTCCGAAATTACACCGAAACTGATTGCATTGAACAAGCCGCTGGATGTTTCACGCAAGCTGAGCGGGTTGCTATATGTCTTTTTCGTGATTTTTGGCCCGTTGTCCCGGCTCATTTCCCGCAGTACACGTTTTCTTGAAAAAACCATTCCGCGGCCAAGCGACAGTATTTCCTCAGAGGATCTGAAAGCTATTGCCGAGGTAGGTGAATTGCACGGATCCATTCATGGCGATGAGCGTGAAATCATTGAAAATGTGATTGAATTCGGTAATACCTACGTACGCGAGATCATGACATCCCGGGTAAACATCTCCGCAATCAATACCAAAAACACGCTTCAGGAAGTGCTTGATACCATCCGGGAAAAAAGCATTTCACGTCTGCCGCTTTACGAGGACAACCTGGATAACATCATCGGTATCATCCACTCCAAAGATCTGCTGCCATACATCAATTCCGATCTCGGGCAAACCACCATCAACTGGAAAACGCTGGCCCGCAAGTCGCTTTTCATTCCGACAACAAAAAAGCTGGACGACCTGCTGCGTGATTTTCAGAGGGAAAAAACCCATATTGCCATCGTTGTGGACGAATACGGCGGGACGGAAGGGGTTATCACGCTTGATGATGTGCTCGAAGAGATCATAGGTGAGATAACCGATGAGTACACCGAGACAGTGGAACTCTTCACCAGGAAAAAGTCCGGCAATTATGTTTTTGATGCCAAGATTGATCTGGATGACATGGCCGATATCCTTTCCATGAAGCTGACTTCCGATGATGATGAGTACGAAACGCTTGGCGGCCTCATATATCATTTGCTTGAGCGAATTCCCGAGGAAGGCGAGACTATCGAGTTCAAGGGACTTGAACTCAAAGTCGATGAAATGGATAATAACAGGTTGACCAAGGTGGAAGTGAAAGTACTGGAGGATTCGCCCGGAAAACCCGCCTCAGGAAAACCACAATAGTGTTGACAATCTCTGAAAATATTCTGAAGTATCATGATTGAAAGGTATTCACGTGAGGAAATGGCCTCCATCTGGACCGAAGAGAACCAGTTTCAGTCGTGGCTGGACGTTGAAATAGCCGCATGCAAAGCCTGGAGCAGGTTGGGGATTATCCCGGAGGATGATATCCGCAAAATGGAAACCAGGGCCCGTTTTGACATCGAACGGATCTATGAAATAGAAGAACAGACCCGGCACGACGTGGTGGCATTTACCCGCGCCGTTTCGGAGTCGCTCGGAGAGGAGAAGAAGTGGGTTCACTATGGCCTGACCTCCACGGATGTCGTGGATACAGCGCTTGGTCTGCGGTTGCTCCAGGCAAACCGCATTATCCGTCATGGAATTGAGCAAATGATCACCGTACTTGCCGACAAGGCGCGGGAGCACAAGTATACGGTCATGATGGGCCGGACCCATGGCGTCCATGCAGAACCCACGACCTTCGGACTGAAATGCGCGCTCTGGTACGAGGAGATGAAGCGCAACCTTGAGCGCTTCGAACACGCTGCAAGTGGTGTGGAATTCGGAAAATTGTCGGGAGCCGTCGGCACGTTTGCAAATATTCCACCCGAAGTGGAAGAGATTACCTGTGAATTGCTCGGACTGACACCGGCGCCTGTTTCCACGCAAACGCTGCAGCGCGACCGGCATGCCTATTACATGTCCGTTCTGGCACTTGTTGGTTCCAGTTTGGAGAAAATGGCTGTGGAAATCAGGCATTTGCAGAAAACCGAGACAAGGGAAGCGGAAGAACGATTCCGCAAAGGTCAGAAAGGCTCCTCGGCCATGCCTCACAAACGGAATCCTGTCAGTTCCGAGAACATCACCGGCTGCGCAAGGGTGTTGCGCGGCTATATGGTTACGGCCTATGAAAACATCCCTCTGTGGCACGAACGCGATATCTCCCATTCATCCGCGGAGCGCATCATTATTCCGGATGCCCTTATCCTGCTCGATTACATGTTGCACAGGTTTGCCGGAGTCATTGAAAACCTGGTCGTATATCCTGAAAACATGAAAGAGAATATCAACAAAACCCACGGTCTGGTATTCTCTCAGCGTCTTTTGCTGATGCTGATCGAAAAAGGAATGTCGCGGGAGGATGCCTACGACCTTGTGCAGCCGCTGGCCATGCAGGCCTGGGAAGAGAAAAAGCCGTTCCGGTCGCTGGTTGAGGGCAATATGGATATCTCGTCGCGGCTGGTTCCTGAAGAGCTGGAGGAGGCTTTTGACCTGGCGCATCATACGCGCAATGTAGACGTGATTTTCAAGCGGGCAGGTCTGTAGCCATACCCCGCAGTGTAACCCTGTTTATTTTTCCAAGGGAAGTGCGTGGTATGGAAGAAACGAAATGCAGCCGTTTCGGACGCTGAGCGGGTCTGAGTTTTTTTTCAGCAAACTGCGTTACAGCCAATCCGGCTCTTTCAGTAACTTCTTCAGGTTTTTTATCCTGTGGAGCCAAATTCCCGGATTCTGAAAAAAACTCACTTTTCTGTAGTACAATAAAGGCAATCACAATCTGGCCCCACTCCTCGTCTAACACGCCGGTAACAGCCGCCTCGCTGACCAGCTGACAGCCGGTCAAAATTGCCTCTACCTCGACAGGATTCACATTCTCGCCACCGGAGATGATCA
Organism: Balneolales bacterium; assembly: GCA_007127695.1. Lineage (GTDB taxonomy): Bacteria > Bacteroidota > Rhodothermia > Balneolales > Natronogracilivirgulaceae > SKNL01. The sequence continues at coordinate 5,227 of SKYW01000068.1, forward strand.
GGTCGGTTCGCCGGGCTTCGATAAAAAGACGACCCTGAGCGTTCAGTCGCGCAAAATCACCAGTTTCAAACCAGCCTTCCCGATCAGGACCGGCCTTTGAGGATTCGATTTGCCGCTCATCGCTGAAATAGCCCGGAAATACCTGCGGACCACGGATCCTGAGCAGACCCGCAGAGCCGGTTTCGACCTCATTCCCGTGCTCATCCCGTATCGACAGCTCATGTCCGGGGAAAAGGCTGCCCACCGATCCATCCGGATCTGACCCGTCCGGGTTTTGCGATGCAATCTGTCCGCATGTCTCGGTCATGCCATAACTGAAACAGACCGGCCATCCGGCTTTGCGCGCTTTGGCAATGAGTTTCGCGCTGGCCGGACCGCCTCCCAAAAGAATCTGTTCAAGAGTCTCCGGAGGTGATATTCCATTTTCAGCAGAGAAATCCATCAGCCGCTTGAGCATGGTGGGTACGAGCGAAACCCTTCTGATTCCGGGATTTTCCTGAATGGTGGATGCGACATTGTGTGTTTCAAAGCGATCCCATAAATAGATTCCCGTACCACTTAGCAACGCCCTGAAAATGATGGTCAGTCCACCCGTGTGATAGAGCGGAAGGCAGTTTCCCCAGAGACAGTCATTCCGGGAACGAGTCGTATCCCTGGAACGAGTCGCGTCCTTAGAACGAGTCGCATCCCTGGAACGTGTCACATTTCTGGAAGGACCCGGATTTCTGGATTTCATCGCATTCCGGGAGCTGGTCGACGTTTTGTCCACTGGCTGGCCGGCGTTTTCCTTGAAAAAGCTCGCATCATCGAAAGCACTTCCGGCGGCAGCGATCATGTTGCTGCGGAGCAGAACAACGCGTTTCGGGCGTCCGGAACTGCCAGATGTGGTGAGGCCGCAGAAAAAACGGTCGGGCTGCCCATCCAGTCCGGGGAATCGGGAGACCGGCAGGTGCGGGCTGTCGGTTTGATGCTCCTGCCCATCTGTCAGGCCGGATGAAACCCGCCTGATTTCGGGAACGGCGCGGGTATCAGGGGAGGTCAGGACAAGCACGTCCGGCCGGAATCGGGTTACCGGTTCTGCGAATGCTGATGAAAAAGGAACAAAGGGAATGGACCGGAACCAGCAGTAAACCATCCACAGAATGGCATCATACCGCCGGGTAGTGTCGATGCCGATCCAGGTCGGTGTGCTTGAATCCGTGTCGTTTGCTTGCGAGTTGCGTAAAAAAAAACCTTTCAGATGGTGATCCGCAGACCGGATGATCCCGGGCAGATCCCGGTAGCGGATGGCATCTTTTCCATCGGTCAGGAATAACGCGTCACTTTCAAACAGGCTGTAAAAATGGCCGGCCTTGAAATGCGGGCAGGAATCGGGAGTATGTGATCTCTGTGAGTCCATCCGGCAGATCAGAATTCCTTGACATGGACGAGCCAGTCATGACTGGTATCCGGATCGATGCCGAGACCGGTTTTGCTGCCAAGTTGGATATGCGGTCCGGACTCAGGTGATGTGAAATCCACCTTGAGCAGGGAGCCGGTATCCAGGCCGTGGTCGATCATTCCCTTCGTATTAAAAAAGGCTGCGATATGCGCCAACAGCCTGCGGCCGATGGCCGTTTCGATAGATGAGGAGATGGTAACCGCAAGCTTGCTGCGAAACGCTGTTTCCAGTTCTGGGAAAGAGCCCAAAAGCATCGGTTTGATGATCAGCTGTTTCACACTGTTACCTGATTCCAGCTGCTGGATGTCAGCCGGTGACCGGATAGATTCATCAGCAGCCACGGGGATGCCGTGAGCCTTCAGCCGGGAAAGCGAACCGGTATCAGGATCCGCCAGCGGTTCTTCGATGTATGCTATATTGCCGGGCATGCCACCCTGGGTTTGAGCGTTCTGCAACTGTTGGAAAAGGTGTTCTGCCTCAGAAAGTGAAAATGACCTGTTTGCATCAAACCGGAAAACCATTTCGGGAAATGCGGGACAGATTTCCCGAATGATTTCAAATGCTTCATCCGGGTCCGCTGAGATTTTCACTTTAACCGTGCGAAATCCACATTCCTTCCGGTATCGTATGAGCTGATGGAGGCTCTTGATATCCATAATTCCGGCGAGGGCATTACAGCGTACATATCCCTCCACTGGTACGATCCGGTTCCGCCGGCTCCGTGGCGAATAGAAAAGGTTTCTCCAGTAGACATACAGGGGCTGTTCCGCCGCTCTTGCCTTTTGCTGTTCGGAGAGCATGGAGAGTCCAAACCGGACTGAGGGAAGCCGGGACAGCTCCGGCTGCATCGTATCATCCAGAAGAAGCCGGTCCAGGGAACGGTCACGGAATGCGGAGTGGATCCGCTTCGCATTTTCCGTCAGAAAAGTGCCGGCATCCACGATCGTTTCAGAAGAAAAACCCGGTAAAGGAGCAATTTCAGACCATATGCCAAGGCTATCGCCTAGGATAAAGCCCTCCCGTTCAGATATTTCGCCCTTGGCGAC
>SKYW01000018.1 GCA_007127695.1 Balneolales bacterium
TGTATGACCAGTGTATGACCAGTGTATGACGACGGCTGGACCACTGTTGCAGGATAAGTCCCAGTGGTTGGGTGCATCACGATGGTGCAGGTATCACTGATTCCTCATAAATAGATAAAAAACAGGCATCCCGAAATCCATGGGTAAGAAATCACATCCTTCAGAAAGCAAGAATGTACACGTACTGACTGGCGATGATGCTTTTGACTGGCATAAGAGCGGTTTTTTAAAGGACAAAGATAGCCATAACCTGGTGTACATCCATCCAGATCAGCTCAATCTGGATGTGTTTCCGGAAAAGCTGCAGGACCGGGATATCGTATTGCTGTTCGTGGAATCGGCAGTCGATGCGTCCCGGCTTCCCTTCCACAAGAAGAAACTGGTCCTGGAGTGGAGTGCACAACGTCATTTTGCAAGGAAAACGGCCGAATCCGGGAGGCGTGTGTTTGAGGTCCGGACCGACCTGCCTGCGCCGGAGTACCTCCGGAATATGCTTGAGGGAAACGGGAGGGTGACCTTGCATGCCATGGAGCCGGTGTCATTTGATCCCTGCAGGGATCTGGAAAAGCTGCAAAAAGATTACGGGGATCGGGTAACTCTCATCGAAAATCGCTTCTTTCTGGCCGATCCGGAGCCGTGGGGAGAGAAGGTGCGGTCCGGGTACCGGATGGAGTATTTCTACCGTGAGATGCGACGGCAGACTGGTTACCTGATGAAAAGCGGCAAGCCGGAGGGAGGCGATTGGAACTACGATGACCGGAACCGCAAGCCGCTTCCGAAAAATGAAGATGTGCCGGCACATCCCGGATTCACACCGGATGAAATTACCAGGGAGGTGATCAGGGAGGTCGACCGGCGTTTCCCGGATCACTTCGGCGAAACGGAGCGATTTGCGATGGGGGTGACCAGGGAGCAGGCGCTTTCGGTGCTGGATGATTTCATCACGCATCGGCTGGCGCGTTTCGGGCCTTACCAGGATGCCATGGCGCACGACGAGCCCTTTCTGTTTCACTCGCTGCTCTCGCCCTACATGAACATCGGTTTGCTGACGGCAAGGGAAGTGTGTGAAGCGGTGCTGGATGCGTATGATGGCTCGGGCACGGCTCGGGGCACGGGCCGGAGCACGGGTCAAGATACGGGCCGGTCCACCCGAAAAAACAACGGTGATGCGATTCCGCTGGCATCCGTGGAGGGATTCATCCGGCAGATCATCGGGTGGCGTGAGTACATGCGGGTCTATTACGAGGCGATGATGCCGAAGGTCCGCGAGGCGAATTTCTTTTCGTATGACAAGCCGTTGCCGGATCTGTACTGGTCGGCCGAGACCGATATGCGCTGCATGCGCGCGTCGGTGGAGAGTGTCCGGCAGCACGGGTATGCGCATCACATCCAGCGGCTGATGGTCCTGAGCAATTTCAGCAACCTTACCGCCACCAATCCGACGGAGCTTTTTGAGTGGTTCTGGTATGCTTTTGTGGATGCGCACGAGTGGGTGGTGCTACCGAACGTGCTGGGGATGTCCACTTTTGCCGATGGGGGCGTGCTGGCGTCCAAGCCGTATGTTGCGGGCGGCAACTACATCCGGAAGATGGGTGATTACTGCGGCGATTGCCGTTACCGGGTACAGGACCGCACGGGCCAGGATGCCTGTCCGTTCAACTACCTCTACTGGGCATTTGTGGACCGTGAGCAGGAGCATTTGAAAAAGAACCACCGCATGGGTTTCATGCTGAAGACCTGGGACAAGAAAAGTGCCGATGAGAAGAAGGAAATCCGGCGGCTTGCCACTGCATTCATTAACAGTCTGGAGCCGTATAAAGCAAACAAATCGAAATCCGATTGAACAGGAGCATTATGAGCGAGAAAACGGATAAAAAAAACATCAATTCCTTGCGGAAAAATGTGCGGATCGACGGGGAGGCGGACGGCGACTATGTGCTGTACTGGATGCAGATCAATCGCCGGCTCCACTACAATTTCGCCCTGGAGTATGCGGTGGCTTATGCCAATAAGCTGGGGAAGCCCCTGGTGATCCTTGAGGGGCTGGCTTGCGACTACCCCTGGGCCACGGCGCGTACCAGCACGTTCATCCTTGAGGGTATGGCAGAGCATGGGAAGCAGTTGCGGGATGCGGGGACGGTCACGGGGGCGGTCACCTACGTCCCCTACCCCGAACAGCAGAAGGGCAGTTACGGGAAGCTGGTTGAGGATCTGTGCCGCCGGGCTTCCATCCTGATTTCCGACGAATATCCGGTGTTCATCATGAGGGAGCGCAACGAACGGCTTGAAAAGGAGCTTTCCATTCCGTTCCATACCATCGACGCGAACGGCATCATCCCCATGGCGCTCTCGGAAAAAGCGCCCTACTCGGCGTACATTTTCCGCCAGCTGATGCAGAAAGCGTTTGTGGAATGCTGGGAACATCCGCCGCTGGAGCATCCGCTCAAGGGGCTGCAGAACCACGGGGATCCGGATTTGCCGGAGCATGTGCGAGAGAAGCAGCGCACGGGGATGGAGCGATTGTCGACGCCGGAAAGTATCGCGCAGTTTGTAAGCGGGCTTTCCGGATTGAAACAAGAAATTGGTCCGATTGACCTGAAGGGTACGCGGGCGGCCGGACTGGAGCGATTGGATGCCTTTGTTGGAAACGACTTGTTGAAGTACGACGACGACCGGAACGACCCGGACAAGGAGCGCACCAGCCGGTTGAGTCCGTGGCTCCACTTTGGAAAAATATCCGCATTTGAAGCGGTGGATCAGGTGTTTGCGATGCAGCCGGAGGGATGGGACATCCGGGATGCGCGTCCCGTCCGTGGCAAACGGAGCGGTTTTTTCGGGGGACATGCTGCTATTGAGTCCTTCCTCGATGAGCTGGTCACATGGCGCGAGGTGGGATTCCACTTTGCCTGGTACACCCCGGAGTACGACCAGTTCGACTCGCTTCCGTCCTGGGCTCGGGAGACGCTTTCCGACCATGCCGATGATCCTCGCGAGCATGAATACTCCTACGAGGAGCTGGCACAGTCGCGCACCCATGATCCGATCTGGAATGCCGCGCAGGGGCAGTTGCGCGAGGAGGGACGCATCCACAATTACCTGAGGATGCTGTGGGGAAAGAAAGTGCTGGAATGGACGCCGGATCCGCAGACGGCGCTGGAATATCTGATCGATCTGAACAACGAGTATGCGATTGATGGACGGGATCCCAACAGCTATTCCGGAATATTCTGGATTTTCGGGCGGTTTGACCGGGCGTGGGGGCCAGAGCGCCCGATATTCGGGAAAATCCGCTACATGAGCAGCGACAACACCCGAAAGAAGGTGCAGTTGGGCAACTACCTGAAGCGGTATTCCGGCTTGTAGATCGGGGTTTCCGGGTCGGAGAGGATACGGGTGATCAGTTCTATGAGGTCTTTCTCCCGGAGGGAGGCGGCCTCGGCAATTTCACTGTGATCCAGTTTTTCCTTGCTGACACCGGTGGCGAGGTTGGTGATGAGCGAGATGCCCAGGCAGGCCATTTCAAGGCGGATCGCCTCATTCAGTTCGGCGGCCGTGGACATGCCGACGGCATCGGCTCCCATGATTCGAAAAGCGCGGATCTCGGCCTTGGTCTCATAGGTTGGCCCTTTTGCATAGAGGTATGTGCCGCGTGTGACAGCAATGCCCGCTTTTGCAGCCAGGTGTGTCACTTCATTTACAAGGGAGTCGTTGGCGTAACGATGGCGGAATTTCCGGGTATGGGGACTGACCCGCACCGGCAGGCTGATGATGTCATCGATGAGCATCAGGTCGCCGACATTGAAACGGAAATTGATGCCACCGGCAGCGTTGGTTACCACCAGGGTGTTGCATCCAAGGGCTGCGGCCACACGAACCGGGAGCACGGTCCGGTCGAATGGATACCCTTCATAATGGTGGAACCTGCCGGACCATGCGAGTACCTTGCGTTTGCCGACATCCCCGAAGTAGAGTGCACCGTCATGTCCGGCAACCCCTGTCTCCGGGAAACCCTGGATTTCGGAATAGGGAACGACAACAGGATTCTGGATGGCTTTCGTGAATTTTCCGAGTCCGGATCCGAGTATGATCGTGGCGTCGGGTTTTCCGACTCCTTTGCGGCGCAGCAGTTCAGCCGCTTGTTCCAGTGTTGCTTCCGACAACTCCTGTTGTGATGTGTTCGACATCGTACCCTTTGTTTTCGTCATAATGTTTCAGCCTGGCTATGGCACCGTTACAGCCGTGGTATGTCAGGACAAAGTACTCCTCTTGCAGTGCCTTTTGCAAATAATGCTCCCGTGCTTTCTGGCTTTTTTTGCCATCATGGTCGAATTTCGCCACGAATTTCCGGTTGATGGCCTCGGGGCGTCCAAGAACATCGCCCAGCATCATTGCTTTTTCCGATCCGTTTCTGTAGAAAATGCCCTGGTGAAATTCGGTGTGGCCTCCAATGGTTTCCATGATGATCTCTTCAGGTTCCGGCGGATGGTTCTCGGTGAACCGCAGGTCGGCATGCGTTTCCAGGAAGATGGCCCAGCGAAGCACTTCATGCTTGTCTTTACGGTCGGCCTCTTCCACAAAGCGCTGCCAGTCCCTGCCGGATATCCAGATGGCGGCATTGGGAAACGTCATATCATAGGTACCATACCGTTCGCTCAGCAATCCCCCGATGTGGTCGAGGTGCGCATGACTGCAGTAGACATGCTGGATGTCCTCGGGCGTACAGTTGTGCCGCGCCAGGTTTTTTGTGATCAGGTTGTAGTGGTCCTTTTCACTGAAGGGACCGAGTCCGGCATCGATCAGGGCCGTGAGTGACCCGTTTCGGATCAGGAACGGGTTGATGCCCAGCTTGAACTCTCCTCTCCGGGGTTGCTGGTCAGGGGCAATGGGCACAAATTTACCCTTGCCGCCAACGGTATAGGTTCCCTCGAAAAGCGCCGCAATCATTCTTTTTCCTTCTTTCTCCCGCCGGATACTTCTCTTTTTCCAATCTGTTTTTCCTCAAGCGCCTTCTCCTCGTATGCCATTCTCTCCAGCTCTTTTTGTTCCACCTCCTTTTTCTCGATTTTCTCCTCGTACCGGTCGTAGGCTTCGATGATGTCGCGAATCAGCTTGTGACGCACCACATCGTTCTGGTCAAGGTATACGAAGGCAATCCCCTTTATTTTTTCGAGGACGTGCTGGATGGTCTTGAGTCCGGAGTGCTGGCTTTTGGGGAGGTCGGTCTGGGTCAGGTCACCGGTGATGATCGCTTTGCTGTTGATACCGAGGCGGGTCAGGAACATCTTCATCTGGGTCTGGGTGGCGTTCTGTGCCTCATCCAGGATCACGAATGCGTTGTTCAGCGTGCGTCCGCGCATGTAGGCCAGCGGGGCGATTTCGATGATGTTTTTGTTCAGGTGCATCTCGAGTTTATCGAAATCCATCATCTCCTCCAACGCGTCGTACAAGGGCCGCAGGTAGGGGTCGATTTTCTCGCGCAGGTTGCCCGGAAGGAATCCAAGGCTTTCCCCGGCTTCGACAGCGGGTCGGACCAGCACGATTTTTTTTACCTGCCGCTCTTTCAGGGCGCGCACGGCCAGTGCCACCGAAGTATAGGTCTTGCCGGTACCGGCCGGACCGATGGCAAAAACGATGTCGTTGTCATTGGATGCCTGGACAATCACCTTCTGGTTCGGGGTCCGCGCCATGACAGGGGCGCCGGTGGTGGTGTAAAGCAGGGTCTCTTCCGGCGAAATGGTCACCTGTCTGAGCAGGCGATCACTTTTCTGGAGGGCAAGCAGGGTGGATACGTCGTTCTCCGTGACCGCACCGTTCCTTCGTGCCAGGCGGATCAGCTCCTTGACGATGGCTTCGATAGCTTCAAACTGTTCGGGAGGTCCGGTGACCTTTATCTCGTTGCCGCGGACGGTCAACTGGCTCTCACTGAAGGCTTCATCAATCTGTTTGATGATGCGATCATTCAGTCCGAGGATTACGACCGGGTCCACATGATCGATGAAAATAGATTTTGATTCCAGATGTTCGGTTTGCGTTGTGATAGTGTTCAATGGGATTTTTTCAGATTTCAGTTATACATACATGGAACGATATCCTGAGGCGGCATCATTCCGCAGGGCTTTCACCTCATCCGGGATGTCACTGCTTTTGAAGACGCTGCTGCCGGCGACAAGCACATCGGCTCCGGCATCGGCGATATCCCGAGCGTTGCTCCGGCCGACGCCGCCATCCACCTGTATATAGAAGTTGCCCTTGATCTCCTCACGCACCAGTCTAAGGGCGCGGAGCCGATCGTAACTGTATTCGATGAATGTTTGCCCGCCGAAGCCGGGATTGACCGTCATCAGAAGTACCATGTCGACCTCATGCAGGATGGCTCTCAGCGAGGAAAGGGCGGTTCCCGGATTCACTGCGACACCGGTCAGGCAGCCGTGTTCCCGGATCTGCTGGAGTGTCCGGTGGATGTGATCACAGGTTTCGATGTGTACTGTAATGAGATTGGCGCCGGCTTTGGCAAAATCGGCGATATAACGGTCGGGATCACTGATCATCAGGTGCACATCCAGAAAAACATCGGTTGCACTGCGAACGGTTTCCACCATGGCCGGACCGAAGCTGATGTTCGGCACAAAATGTCCATCCATGATATCACAGTGGATCCAGGGCGCGCCACCGGCCACCGCCTGCCGGATGTCCTGCTCGAGGTGGCGGAAGTCGGCTGCAAGTATGGACGGTGCGATGATCGGAAGGGGGCTTTTGTACAGTTCGTTCATAAAGCTGGATTTGGTGGTTGGTTGGAAACGGGGTTTGAAACCGGATTATTCTTCCCCATTTGGATCCGTTCCTGTCTCCGGGTCGATGTCAAAATCGGTATCCGGCCGGCTTTGGTCGTTACGCTCCGATTCATCGATAATGACTGGGCCGGTTTCTTCCTCTTCTTCCTCACTTCGGCTAACCGAGACGATGAGGTCGATGGCGGTACCCTCGTACACATTGGGCTGATCATAAGGGTCGAACCGGAGTACCGTATTGGGTGCGACGCGGTCTGTTGCCTGAAACTGGATGGTGCCCACGCGCAGTCCGGCCTCGCGCAGCGCATTCTGGGCTTCGGCCAGGTGCATGTTGGTGACATTCGGTATCCGGACCATCACGTTGCCAAGTCCATCACCGACAATGAGGTCGACGGTTGTGTTCTGGGAAACGCGCCGCCCGGACGGAATCGACTGACGCAGCACACTGTTGCGGAAGCGGGACGATTCATAGGTGACGTTGCCCAACTGCAATCCTGAATTCTGCAGTTGGATGGTGGCGTTGCGCAGGGAAAGATCCTGTACTTCGGGCACTGCCACGGTCGGTGTGGAGGCGGTGTTGATGGTGATGTAGATTTTCCGGTTCGGTTTGACGATCATGCCCGCGTTGGGTGTCTGGTCAATGACGAAATCGGGCGGAAATGCTTCGTTGGATCTTTTTGCAGCCAGTTCGTAACGCAGGCCGCGTGTCTTGAGAATGGTGCCTGCCTCATCAAGGGGCATGCGTGTGACATCCGGCACAGTGATGCCGTGGCCGTGCTTGGTGTACGACGGCATGATGACACGGTCCATGGCAATGAGCGTTATCCCACCGAAAAGGATCAGTCCTGCAAGCAGGTAGTAGAGCTTGCGATCGGTGAAAAAGTCATAGAGAAA
>SKYW01000253.1 GCA_007127695.1 Balneolales bacterium
CATGCCATGGCCCAAGTCAAATGCCGTTTTTTTATCGCAAAATGCTATTTTCCATGGTACGTTTGACGAAGAAAGAAACATCTGAACATGAAACGAACATGACAGCCTCCGGCTGACACACATGAGCATGATTGTATCCTGTCATGTGAGATCATTCTGACCAGATGAATAGAGATTGATATACACAGATGAAAACCGATAGATTCTTAACGGAACTGGAAAATATTGTAGAAGAACTGGGTTATACGTTGCGCCGCGAAAAAGGCAGTTTCAGAGGTGATTTCTGTGTTCTTGAGGGAGATAAAATAGTGATGATAAACAAAGTGTATCCGGCAGAAGTCCATGTGGGACAAATTGTGCGATTTCTCAGAAAGCAAAATCTTGATGACCGGTACATAAAGCCGGCTGTTCGAAAAGAGTTGGATGCATGGTTTGACCGGATAAGCAAAGAAGAGTGAATACCCCAATGAAACTGACGTTTTTAGGAACCGGTACATCCATGGGAGTGCCGGTAGCAGGCGGTTTCGGTCCGAAGCACGCCGGAAGCGACCCGCGGAATCAGCGCTACCGGAGTTCCGTATGGATGCAGTCCAAGGAACGGTCCCTGGTCATAGATACCGGACCGGAATTCCGGCTTCAGACCCTGCGGGCCGGTATTCGGCGCATAGACGCACTGTTGATAACGCATGAACACACGGATCACATTGCCGGCCTGGATGATATGAGATCATACAACTACGAACAGAAAAAGGCCATTCCGGTCTATACCAGCCCAAGGACAGAGGAAGCCATCCGGCATCGCTTTTCCTACATGTTCGGGCCGGATAAAACGCCCGGATCAGTAGACATTGATTTCATGCCGTTTCACCAGGCCGTACAGGAAGGGGACTGCCGCATAGTGCCGCTGCCTGTTATGCATGGGGGGATGGAAGTCATGGGGTTTCGCGTAAACGATATATCCTACATTACGGATGTCAATCACATACCCGAAGAGACGGCGGAAAAAATACGGGGTTCAAAAATTCTGATCATGAGCGGGCTGCGCTGGTCGCCTTCCCATCCCACTCATTATACCATTCCCGAAGCAATTGAAGTCTCGGAAACACTGGAGGTAAGAAAGACGTATCTGATCCACATGTCCCCGTTTGTGAATCACGAGCAAGTATCACGTCGTATGCCTCCACAGGTAAAACTTGCGTTCGATCAGCTCGAAGTTTCCGTCTGACGAGTTCCGTTCTCTGGAAATTGCGTATCAGCTTGCCTGGATGCCGAACAGCATGCAGGAGTATCTGCCGAAATGCTATCGGTATTTACTGTGAAAGTCTCCCTTGAGCTGGTCATACACCTCCTTCACATGCTGGGAGTTGTCCAGTTTGCAGATAAGCATGGCGTCCTCGGTCTCAATTACGCCTATTCCCTGAAGCCCCACAAGCGTAATGAGTTTCTGGCTTTCCGAGTCGACAAAACAGTTTTGAGATTGCACGGCAAGCGCATTTCCTGAATTAAGGATATTCCCGTTCTGATCGGCTTCCTCGCTTTGCAATTCGTAGATGGCCATCCAGCTCCCGAGGTCGCTCCAGTCAAAATGAGAAGGAACGACAATGACATTCCCAGATTTTTCCATGATACCATAGTCAATGGAAACTGAGAAACATGACGAATATACTGCCTCCAGGGTTTTTTGCCTTATTTTCCCCTTGTGCTTTTTAAGGTCTTTGGAAAAAAGCTCCACCTGATGATAAAGGACAGGAAGATGCTGTTTTATTTCATTGAGGATGGCTCCGGTTTTCCAGATGAACATGCCGCTGTTCCACAGGAAGTCACCGGACTGCAAGAACTTGAGAGCAGTCTGGACATCCGGTTTTTCCGCAAATGTCTTGACGGGATAAGCGGTACTGTCACCTGCCCTGACCTTTTTTTCATCGTTATACTGGATATAGCCATAGCCGGTCTCGGGCCGTGTCGGAGTTATTCCGATGGTGATAAGATATCCGTCTTTTTCTGTCAGCTGGACACAGGTTTGAAGATCTTTCAGAAAGGCATCATCGTTCCGAATGTAGTGGTCCGACGGCAATACGATCATGGTGGCGTCGGGATCCCGATTATGGAGCAGCGCGGATGCGAAACCTATACACGGCGCCGTGTTCCTGGCAACCGGCTCACCGATGATGTTCTCGTCAGGAAGGTCGGGGATTTGCTCCTTCACCAGGGAAACGTAATCGGCGTTGGTGCTCACAAGAATACGCTCGGGCGGGATGATGGGACGAATGCGATCAATCGTGGTCTGAAGTAGGGTTTTTTCTTCAAAAAACGTCAGAAACTGTTTAGGACAGTCAATCCGGCTTTTCGGCCAGAAACGGGATCCGATGCCACCGGCCATGATCAGTGCATACACCATCTTGATAACTCCTGGGAAGGTTCAATTTTCTGTGAGATTTTTTTCTGTGAGACTTTGCCAAGTTACCAAAAAACGCAACTAAGCTGAAATGAGATCTGAATGGTGGTCGGCGCTCTTGAGGTTGAAGCGGAAAACGGTTCCCTGTCCAATCTTGCTCTCGATTTCAAGCCGTTCTTTGTGCGACTCCAGGATATGTTTCACAATGGATAGTCCAAGTCCGGTGCCGCCCTGTTCCCTGGAGCGGGACTTGTCGACCCGGAAAAAGCGTTCGGTCACCCTATTTATGTCTTCTGCTTCAATGCCGATCCCGGTGTCGCGGATGCTGACCGTTATTCTGGATTGATCGCGCTCGGGGAATCGGGTGCTGATGTAAACCCGTCCCTCATGTTTGTTATACTTGATTGCGTTTTCAATAAGGTTGACAAGGACCTGCCGGATCTGGTTGCGGTCGGCCAGGGCAAAAGCGTTTGTCTCCTTTTCCTCGAATATGATCCGGACATTCCGTTGCTCGGCTTTGTACTGCAGCGAATCGATCACATCGTGAATGACATTATTGAGAGGGATGACCGTGAATTCCGGCTTGAGTTCGCCGGTTTCCAGCCGTGATATTTCCATCAGGTCGTTGGTCAGGAAAATAAGCCTGTTCACATTTTTCATCGCTTTTGAAAGAAAAAGCTGGTTGACTTCGGGATCTTCCAGTGCGCCGTCCAGCAAGGTCTCCAGATAACCCTGCACCGAAAAAATCGGGGTTTTGAGCTCGTGAGATATGTCACCGATGAATTCCTTGCGGTAGCTTTCTGCCTCGTCCATTTTGCGGAATTCCTTCATGATCTTGTCGCGGCTCCATTCCGTATCGTGTTGCAGGGCTTCAATCTCGTCAGGGTGCCGCTTCCGTGGAGGACGGTCTGCACCGGGAGACCTGAAAGGCAAGCGCTGAATAAGGGAGCGGATGTGCTCCACCCGTTTTTGCAAAAGGTGCCGGGAATAAAAGTAGATGATCAGGAAAACGAGAAATGCGGCAATGACACCACCCAGGAAAGCATGCGTCGGGTGTTCCATCCAGAACATGGCGGCACCGGCAAAAAGCAGGCCGGTTACTGTTGCCGGCACGGTTGCGAGCCGTATGCCTGTCCGGAAATATGTACTGATATCCGCGTTCATGGTTTTCTGAACCTATACCCGACACCCTTGACGGTTTCAATCAGACTGTCCCCAAGCTTTTCCCGGATTTTGCGGATATGCACATCAACAGTGCGATCGATAACGTAGATGTTCGCTCCCCAAACTTCATTCAGCAGCACCTGGCGGCTGAGTACCTTGCCCGCCTGGCTTGCAAGCAGGTAGAGCACTTCGAACTCTTTCCTCGGCAATTTGATTTCACGACTGCCTTTTTCGACAACATAGCGGTCCCTGTCAATGACCAGGCCTTCGAAAACAATACTGTTTTTTTGCGTTTCAAGAGGTTCACGGGCTCGCCGCAGCACGGCCTTGATGCGCGACATCAGTTTTGCAATGCTGATCGGCTTTGAGAGGTAATCGTCGGCACCCTCCTCCAGTCCGCGGACTTCCGACTGCTCGTCACTGCGGGCCGTCAGGAAAATGATGGGGATGTCCCTGAGTTCCGGATCCTGTTTCAGGTTCCGGCACACCTGGTGTCCGTCCATCCGGGGCATCATAATATCCAGCAGGATAAGGCCCGGCCGGTGTTTTTTGGCCATTTGAATGCCATCGCGGCCATTGTCGGATGTCAAAACTTCGTAGCCCTGCTTGATCAGGTTATACTCCACGAGGTCAAGAATATCCTGTTCATCATCGACTACCAGTATGACTGTTTTGTTCAAATCGGTCGAAGAATGGGTTTGGTAGGTTGCTACATGAAGTTACATACTCCCGGGAATGAATAAAACCGGCACAGATTAAGAAATTGTTACGAATCAGAGGAGCTTGAGGGCCTTTTTTAACAGTTCGGAAACATTGCCGCCGGCATTTCCGTCCGCCCCGAGAGCCGCCTGGACCGCTTTCTGCGCCTGCGCCCGCTGGTACCCGAGCGCTTCCAGTGCCGAAATTGTTTCGTTCTGGATGGTGCCTGACTCAGCGCCGGTCTCTTCCGGGGTGACGATATCACCCAGTTTGTCGCGCAGCTCCAATACGATGCGCTCCGCCGACTTTTTGCCAATGCCCGGACTCCGGGCAATTAGACCGGAATTCTGGTTGACGATGGCGCTCACGATCTGTCGCGGCGGCATGGCAGAAAGCAGGGCAAGGGCCAGCCTGGGGCCGATGCTCTTTACCGTGATCAGCATCTCAAACAGGTTTCGCTCCTCCGTGGAGGCGAACCCGAACAGCTGCTGGTCATTATCGGATATGTGATGGTGGATGTGCAGGGTGCAGGCGGCATCGGCAGCCGGAACCCGTTCCAGGGTGTGGTTGGAAATGCGCACCAGGTATCCGACGCCACCGACATCGAGGATGAGGGATCCCTGTTGCTTGCTGAAGACAGTTCCTTTCAAATAGGCGATCATGGGTTATATCTTGCTGTCATGCGGACCTGTTCATGCCGCAGGGTTTCATACACACAGTCAGCGTTGCCGAATGCGGTCAGGGTTGTTGTCGACAAAATCACTCCAGCTGTTTTTTCTCCGGCGGCTGGAACCGGCCCCGTGGTTTGTCGCATCCTGGCCGGAAACGGGCTCCTTCAATTTCTGGAAGTGGCACCAGGCCACGGCAAGGGCGTCGGTGGCATCGCTGGTGAGCGTGCTTTGGGGGATGTGGATCAGCTTCTGCAGCATGTACGCCACCTGGTCCTTCCGCGCGTTTCCTGTCCCCGTAATGGCTTTCTTCACGGCTTTGGGGTAGTACTCGAACAGCGGGATATCCTGGTGCAGGACGGACATGATGATAGCGGCCTGGGCGCGTCCGAGCTTGAGCATGGCGGAAGGGTCCTTTCCGTACACAGGCGTTTCAATGGCGCAGTAGTCAGGGCGGTAGGCGGAAATGAGCGCGGCGGTTTCCGAATACAGCAAACGAAGGCGGTCAAGCGGATCTTCCGTACCGGTAAGCCGGATTATGTCACAGCAGAGTGCTTCAAAACGCCGGTCTTTGTGTTCCAGGACAGCATACCCGGTAATACGGGAGCCGGGATCAATGCCCAGTATGCGTGTATTCATCGCCTGCGTTCGAAAAAGTTTAAGGTTCCGTCACGATCTGTCCGGACAAGCGGATGATCAGGGAGCATCCCTCCGGAACACACCATCATTCCTTCTTGGATGCGTGCAGTTCCGCCAGGTCGTAGATCAGCTCCTCACTTATTCCATTAGTGGAAAATCCGCCGTCGTGAAACAGGTTCTGCATGGTCACCTTGCGGGTGAGATCCGAAAAAAGCGTGACACAGTAATCCGCACATTCATCCGCAGTGGGATTGCCGAGCGGCGAAAGCAATTCCGCAAAATCATACATGGCATCGAATCCGCGGATACCGGAGCCGGCAGAAGTCTTGGTCGGGCCCTGTGAAACCGTATTGACCCGTATGCCCTGCTTTCCAAGGCGACTGCCAAAGTTGCGGGCTATACTTTCCAGCAGCGCCTTTGCATCGTTCATGTCGGAGTATTTGGAGAAAATCCGCTGTGCACCGATATAGGAGAGTGCGACAATGCTTGCACCGTCATTGAGGGCCTCCTTCTCAACACTGGCCTGCAGCACCTTGTGCAGGGAAATGGCGGATATCTCAAGCGTCTGCTGCATCAGTCTGTAGTTCAGCCGGTAATACTGATTTCCTTTGCGGATGTTGGGTGACATCCCGACGGCATGCAGTATGAAGTCGAGCTTGCCGTTCTTTTCGACTGTAGCATCGACAAGCTCAAGAACCTGCTTGTAATCCGACACATCACAGGGAAGGACTTCCGATCCGGTTTCCTTGGCCAGCTTGTCCAGGGCCCCGAAACGAAGTGCAATAGGTGCATTGGTAAGCGTGAAAGAAGCCCCTTCACGTTTGCACGACAGAGCAACACGCCAGGCTATGCTGCGTTCATCCAGTGCGCCGAAAATCAGGCCTGTTTTCCCTTTAAGAAGGTTGTGGCTGTTATTCTGAGTCATACGGTAATCTTGTTTTTACTGTCGATACGGTTTACGATGGTCCTAAAGTAGCTAAATTGATGACCTGTAACAAACATCAACAACAGCGCCCGGCACTCATGCCTGGAAATCATGCCCAAAAATCTGGCCCGGGATGTACCTGAGGGGAAATAATTTATTGATTCCTGTTATACTTTTACATATTTTTCCTGACTTTGCAAATCAATTTATGTATGCAGTCTTCTTCACGAAGGCTTCGTAACCTGTTTCTTCGAAATGTTTGAAGATCTATCCACCAGATTGGAATCGGCCTTCCGGTCGGTAACCGGACAGGCACGTTTGAGTGACATCAATGTCGCTGAAACGGTGAGAGAGATACGCCGTGCACTTCTGGATGCGGACGTTAACTATGAAGTGGCCCGGTCCATCACCGCTGCGGTGAAAGAAAAGGCCCTGGGACAGGGAGTGTTCGCTTCCGTCACTCCGGGACAGCAGTTTACCAAAATCGTCTATGATGAATTGGTCCGCGTCCTGGGTGAGGAGAGAGAGGAGATCACATTCAGCCAGGTTCCACCTACCGTAATCCTGATAGCGGGTCTGCAGGGTTCGGGTAAAACGACTTTTTCAGCGAAACTGGCCAGGATGCTCCGGGAGCAGGGCAAGTCGCCCATGCTGGCGGCTGCCGATGTTTACAGGCCTGCGGCCGTGGACCAGCTCAAAACGCTGGGTGGACAGATTGATGTCCCGGTCTATTCCATCGAAGAAAAAGATGCCCTTCGTGTGGCTAAAGAGGCCGTTTCTGAAGCAAAAAAGAACGCCCGTGATGTCCTGATCATCGATACGGCCGGACGTATGCACGTCGACGAGCATATGATGGATGAAGTCGCCCAGATAAAAAAGGCGCTGAACCCATCAGAGATCCTTTTCGTCGTGGATTCGATGACCGGTCAGGATGCTGTCAACACGGCCAGGGAGTTTAACCAGCAGATCAATTTTGATGGAGTGGTCCTCACCAAGCTCGATGGTGACACCCGCGGTGGTGCGGCCATATCCATCCGTACGGTTGTCGACAAACCGATCAAATTCATGAGTACCGGTGAGGGAATGGACAGCATTTCGCCATTTTATCCCGACCGGATGGCTCAGCGCATTCTCGGAATGGGGGATGTGGTTTCTCTTGTCGAAAAAGC
>SKYW01000099.1 GCA_007127695.1 Balneolales bacterium
CAGGTGAATCTCGAATACCTGGCCAAAGGTATCTATCTGCGCGATGGTTTTGCGTTCCCGGACACCCTGGTCGGGACTGACTCCCACACCCCCATGGTCAACGGTATCGGTGTGGTTGGATGGGGTGTCGGCGGGATCGAAGCGGAGGCTGTCATGCTCGGCCAGCCGATTTACATGCTCAATCCGGAGGTTGTGGGACTCAAGCTGACCGGTTCCCTGCCGGAAGGTGCCACCTCGACCGACCTGGTGCTGGCGGTCACTCACCTGCTTCGCAGACACGGTGTAGTGGGCAAGTTTGTGGAAGTCTACGGCGACGGACTGGCCAATCTCACCGTGCCCGACCGTGCCACCATCTCCAACATGTCCCCGGAATTCGGATGCACCGTCACCTTCTTCCCGATCGACGACCGCACCCTCGACTACATGCGGCTTACGGCACGCGACGAGGACCATGTACAGACCGTAGAGCTGTATACGAAAAACAACATGATGTGGCGGGAAAACGAGGATAAGATCACCTATACCAACCAGTTGGAACTGGATCTGGGGGATGTGGTTCCTGCCATCTCGGGCCCGAAGCGCCCACAGGACAAGATCGTGCTCACCGACGTCAAGGACTCTTTCATCAAGATCATGAAGGATACCTATGCCCGTGATTATATTGAGATGGACGATCGCGAACGCTGGCTGGACGAGGGCGGGCAACCTGCCGACAGCATCACCCAGGATGATCCTGATTTGCGTATCCCCAGTGAAGCCGATGTTGCCGTTGAAACCCAACCAAAAACAGTGGATGGCCTAAAAACCGTTGATGTAAAAACCGGTGATACCGAATTCCTTCTCAGCGACGGTTCAATCGTCATGGCCGCGATAACAAGCTGCACCAACACATCCAACCCCTCCGTGATGCTCGGTGCCGGCCTTGTGGCAAAAAAAGCCGTTGAAAAGGGACTGAACGTCAAGCCCTGGGTCAAGACCAGCCTGGCGCCCGGGTCCAAGGTGGTCACCACCTACTATGAAAAATCCGAGCTTCTTCCCTACCTTGAAGCGCTTGGTTTCCACGTGGTTGGATATGGCTGCACAACCTGCATCGGCAACAGCGGCGACCTTCCGCCCCATATCGCCAAAGCGGTTGAGGAGAACGACATGATCGTCTCCTCCGTGCTCTCCGGCAACCGGAACTTCGAGGCACGCATCCACCCGAGCATCAAAATGAATTTCCTGGCCTCGCCCATGCTGGTGGTCGCCTATGCCCTGGCCGGACGGGTTGATATCGACATGATCAACGAACCCCTGGGATTCGATCCCAATTTTGAACCGGTCTATCTGAAGGACCTCTGGCCCACAGCGAAGGAGATCCGGGAGCTGATGGGAAAGGTCATAGAACCTGAGGACTTCCGCAGCAACTACGCCACCCTGTTTGAAGGTGATGACGTGTGGAAGGCGCTTGACGCTCCAACCGGACAGGTTTACGAGTGGGATGAGCAGTCAACCTACATCAAGGAAGCCCCGTTCTTCCAGGATATCACAGATACACCGGATGCGGTTTCGGATATTGAGAACGCCCGGGCGCTGCTGGTTCTTGGTGACTCCATTACTACCGACCACATCTCCCCTGCAGGTAAAATTGGCGAGAACACCCCGGCGGGACAGTATCTTATCAGCAAAGGTGTCAAGCCGGTCGATTTCAACTCCTATGGATCGCGCCGGGGCAACCATGAGGTGATGATCCGGGGAACGTTTGCGAACGTGAGGATCAAGAATCAGCTGGTGGACAAAGAAGGCGGCTGGACAGTCCACCATCCAAGCGGCAAGGAGATGTTTGTTTTTGAAGCCGCGCTGAAATATGCGGAAGAGGGTACTCCGCTCGTCGTTTTGGGCGGCAAGGAGTACGGCAGCGGATCTTCTCGAGACTGGGCTGCCAAGGGCACCAATCTCCTCGGTATCACAGCGGTCATTGCCGAGAGCTTCGAACGGATTCACCGAAGTAATCTGGTCGGTATGGGTGTGCTCCCGCTTCGTTTTGAGCCGGGTGAATCGCGGCAGAGCCTTGGACTTTCCGGTGACGAGGTGTTCACCATCAAGGGCATTGCCGATGATCTTTCGCCGAACAAGGAGCTTGAGGTGACAGCCGCCAAAAGTGACGGCAGCCAAGTGCGTTTCAAGGCAATTGCCCAGCTCAACTCGGAAGTGGAAATCGCCTATTACAGGAACGGCGGCATCCTGCAGTATGTGCTGCGGCGATTCCTGAAGGATATGTAAAATAAAGGCCTGGCAAGTCACACTTGTCAGGCCTTTATTTTTACTGGCGCGATGGCCTGATCTTCTGTTCCGGCATCAGGCATGCAGGCCACGGGAATATCGCGATCAGATCAAAGCTGTGCGTCGAGATGCTTCTGCAGATGCGGCTTCGGCACGGCACCAACGATTTGGTCCACAACCTCACCGTCTTTGAAAATCAGCAGCGAAGGAATGCTGCGAATGCCATATTTCATGGAAATCTGGGGGTTGCTGTCCACATCCACCTTGCCCACTTTCACTTTCCCTTCGTAGTCACCGGCAAGTTCTTCCACTACGGGTCCCACCATTCGGCACGGACCACACCACTCGGCCCAAAAATCCACAAGTACAGGGGTTTCCGCCTTGAGCACTTCCTGATCGAAGTTGCTGTCCGTTATTTCAACTGCTTTAGCCATAAGATCGATTTTTTTGAATTATAGTTGGTTACAATCAATTGGAATGTCCTTGACAAAGATAACAAAGACAGGACAAAATCCATTCGTCGCGTTTATTTGATATGAATATATATATTTATTTATATACATGCAACAGGATGTCCCCGCAGCAGGTCGCATCACGCCAATAAGTCGTTATAGATTACTGAGGAAAGGGGAAACTATGCTTCCGGACGTCTTTCGATCCACACATTGTTTTTGCCCAGCAACTGTCGTGCCTTTTTGAGAAGGTCATCACTGGGATCAATCACAAACTTGCGCACTTTCATGCGGATCGGTTTTTCATCACCGCTCTGCACCATCATGTGGACGTTCGTCTGCCCCCGGTTTTTGTCGAACAGCCCGGCCAGCTCTTCGAGTGCCTTGCTCTCCACATCACCGGTAGCCACACTCAGGCACAGTCTGATAGCACCCTGATTCTTCTCACGAAGATTCTCAATGCGATCGAAGGATCGTGCTATGATTTTAGGTGTCCCATCGCGCACCGATACATTGCCTTCCACCACGACAATATTGTCCAGTTGCAGCAGGTTCATCGATTTGTCGTAACAGTCGGAAAAGACCAGCACTTCGTTGCTTCCGTTTTCATCTTCCATGGTCAGGAATGCAATAGGCCGGCCTTTTTTGTCGCGCGTATGCCGGGCAGCGGTGATAATACCGGCGCAGGTGACCGGGGTACGTTCCTTGAGGTCTCTGAGCCCATCCTCCCCGAGCCCGTGCGTGCAGAAGAGGCTGATGTCGTCGCGGAATTTTTCCAGCGGGTGTCCACTGAGGAAAAAACCGATCAGCTCCCTCTCCTGCTTAAGCTTTTCCATGTTGGACCATGATCTCACTTCCCTGAGGCGGGGTTCCTGTTCCTGATAGGAGCCATTGTCATCACCTCCGAACAGGCTTGTCTGATTGCGGCTTTTTTCGTCCTGCATCCGCACTCCGTAGCTGAGCGCATCATCAAGGCTCTCCATGAGCTGTGCACGGTTTCCATGAAGTTCGTCAAAAGCTCCGGCGGCTATCAGACTTTCCATCATTTTCCGGTTGCAGCTCCGCATATCCACCCGTGAGGTGAAATCATAAATACTCTGGAAGGGTCCGTTTTTTCGACGCTCATCCACAAAATACTCCACCGCAGAGGAGCCAACACCCTTGATGGCACTCAATCCGTACTGGACCCGGCCATCCTTCGCGGTGAAAAACGCCTCGCCGGAATTGACGTTTGGCGGATCGACGGGCACACCAAGATGGTAACACTCCTCGATGAA
This sequence comes from Balneolales bacterium, assembly GCA_007127695.1. Lineage (GTDB taxonomy): Bacteria > Bacteroidota > Rhodothermia > Balneolales > Natronogracilivirgulaceae > SKNL01. The sequence continues at coordinate 3,992 of SKYW01000099.1, forward strand.
CTGCGAGACCTTCTTGATGTCGTTCATGTTGTGGGTGAGCACCGCGGCCATGTAGGAAGCCGGATAATTGGCCTTGAAGTAGGCCGTATGGTATGCCACCACGGAGTAGGCCGCCGAGTGCGACTTGTTGAACCCGTATCCGGCAAAATAGGCCATCTTCTCGAACACCTCATTGGCCGTCTTGTCATCCACGCCGCGTTCACGCGCACCATCCATGAACGCGACCTTCATTTTGGCCATCTGGTCTTCCTTCTTCTTGCCCATGGCACGCCGGAGTATGTCCGCTTCACCGAGCGTGAATCCACCCATCACCTGTGCCACTTTCATGATCTGCTCCTGGTAGACCATGATGCCGTAGGTGGGCTTGAGCACATCCTCCAGCATGGGATGCGGATACAACACTTTTTTGCGACCGTGCTTGCAGGCGATGTACTCCGGGATGAACTGCATCGGCCCGGGACGATAGAGCGCGTTCATAGCGATCAGGTCATCCATGCTGGTCGGCTTGAGCTCACGCAGGTACTTGCGCATGCCGTCGGATTCAAACTGGAACGTCCCGACCGTATCGGCCCGCTGATAAAGCTCGTAGGTTTTCTTGTCGTCCAGCGGGATATCATCCAGGTGGTATTCCTTGTCCCAGCTCTCTTTCACCAGCCGGATGACGGTCTTCAGGATGGACAGCGTTTTGAGGCCCAGAAAGTCCATTTTGAGCAGGCCGCACATTTCGGAACTGGGACCGTCGTACTGCGTGATGACGTCTTTTTCCTTGGAAAGCGCGACTGGCACGTAATCGTAGACGGTGCCAGGAGCGATGATCACACCGGCGGCGTGGATACCGGTCTGCCTCGGACAGCCCTCCAGCGTCCGGGCAAAGCTCATCATTTTCCGGACCTGGTTGTCCGGATGCTCGAAAAGCGAGGTGATCTCCTCGGCGGTTTCCGGATTCATTGCCGGATCCAGTACCTTTTTGAACGTATCCAGTCCCGGCCGCTCGGGGAACAGTTTGGCGATGCGGTTGACTTCATTCAGTGGCACACCCAGGACACGGCCTACATCCCGGATCGCCGTTTTGGCTTTCATGGTGCCGTATGTCACGATCTGCGCTACATTCTGGCGGCCATACTTCTCGACCACATAATCAATGACCGCCTGTCGGCCGGAGTCATCAAAATCGATGTCGATATCCGGCGGACTCACACGCTCGGGGTTCAGGAAACGCTCAAAAAGCAGGTCATAGCGCAACGGATCAATGTTGATGATGCCGATGCAATAGGCAACGATACTTCCGGCAGCGGATCCGCGTCCCGGTCCCACGAACACACCGCGGTTGCGGGCTTCGGTCGTAAAGCCCTCCACGATGAGGAAATATCCTGCAAACCCCATATCCCGGATGATCTTCAGCTCCTGCTCGATGCGGCTGCTGATCTGCTCCGTAAGTTCATCGTAACGGATCTTTGCTCCCTCATAAGCAAGGTGCCGCAGGTAGTCGTCCATATCCCTGAACGGTTCCGGCACGTTGAAATGCGGCAGCAGCAGTTCGGAGCTGAGCGTGATGTTTTCGGTTTTATCAACAATCTCCTGGGTATTCTCCAGGGACTCCGGCAGGTCGCTGAACAGTTCCTTCATCTCGTCGGGAGTCTTCAGGTAGAATTCCGGGTTCAGCCTGTTCTGGTCGTCGGTAAAGCGAAATCGATTGGGATCGTTGATATCCGCATTGGTCTGCAAGGCAAGCAGGATGTCGTGCGCTTCGGAGTCCTGCTTTTCTACATAGTGAGAATCGTTTGTTGCGATCATTTTGACGCCATACTCACGGCTCCATCGCACCAATACCTCGTTGCACACATCCTGGTCGCGCAGTCCGTGCCGCTGAAGCTCGATGTAATAATCCTCACCGAACAGATCCAGATACCATTCAAACAGCTTTTTCGCCTCCGCCTCCCCTTTTCTGAGGATGGTCTGGTTTATCTCGCTCTGGAGACAGCAGGTGGTGGCGATCAGCCCTTCTGAGTGTTCGGCCAGTGTCTTTCTGTCGATGCGCGGCTTGTAGTAGAACCCGTCCACATAACCGAGCGAACTCAGCCGGGCCAGGTTGAAATACCCCTTCCGGTTTTTGGCCAGCAGCACCTGGTGAAACTGCTCGCGGTTTTCCCGGTCGGACATGGTGGTCGGGGTGATGTAAAACTCACAACCGATGATCGGTTTCACACCCTTTTTTTTCGCCTCGTTCAGGAAAGCGGGCACGCCGAACATATTCCCGTGATCGGTTATGGCGATCCCGGACATACCCTGCTCTGCCGTTTTGGCAATCATCCCCGATATGGCGGCGGCCCCATCAAGCAGGCTGAACTGGGAGTGGCAATGCAGGTGTGAAAACTGGCACATAAAAGGTCCGGAATTGGGTTGAAAATCAAAAACTACTCATAAATAATAACACATTCATTCTTGACTTTTTGTGACTGCCTTTTTCCGGGCGACAGGATATGTCGGAGGCAGAAAATGGATTGCATGGTCACAATTCATTCGCGGGTGCATGCATCATTCGCGGGTCCATGCAGATCGACCACAGGATCAAGCATAATAATCATAAATCTCTCTTGCTCAGGATTTCACCGAATGGAAAAAACTCGGCCATCATCAGCCGGGCCAGCCCGCCTGCGATCTCACTGGAATCCCCGATTTTCCCCTCCTTGTAAGCTGAAATGAAATCGTGCACCATGGGGAAATCTTCCTCGCTGGTCTCCCGTATCGTTTTCTGCATATCCGTCCCAATACGCCCGGGGTTGAATGCCATGATCTCCACCGGGTATCTCTGCTTCTCCTGCTCAATGCCGATGGTCCTCACAAACATATCCACCCCTGCCTTGGTACTGCAATAGTGGCTCCATCCGTGATAGGGTTTTCCGGCAGCGCCGGATGAGATCATGACCACTCTTTTCACCATGCTCCACTCCTGAAACTGCTGGATGAACGCATGTGTGAGCAGCAGCGGAGCGATGAAATTGATCTCGAGATTTTTCTTGTAGCTCTGGTAATCGTATTTGCCGGCCGGACCAACCGGATCGATCATTCCCGCATTGTTGACCAGGCTCAGGTAACCGGTATCCTGGCTGGATATGGTTTCCGCAATGCCAGCCATGAAGTCATCCAGCTCCCCGGTCAGGGTAAGGTCCTGCCGCCAGGTATGCACTTTGGCTCCCTTTGCCTCGAGTTCGTGTACCTGGCCAGTCATGTCACTGCGCGCAACCAGGTGCAGAACGGTTCCGCTTTCGGCGAGATGAACGGACAAGTCGCGCCCGAATCCTTTTGATGCCCCCGTTATGATGATGTGTTTTTCTCTTTCGCTCATGAGTACATTGATGATTTGGTTTGTTTTTATTCCAGTACTTTTATGAGGAAACGGTTCCACTCATCCAGATAATGCCTGCCGGTAAGAATGAAGCCGTCGTTATGGCCGCCTTGCAATTCCATCCTGTATTTGGGCTCTGACGCTGCCTCGTACAGTTTTTGTCCGTGGTGGTACGGGATCACTTCATCGTTCCTGCTGTGAGCGATCATGACCGGCTTGCGGATTTCGTGGATGTAATCGATCACCGGATAGCGGATGCGGAGCAGCCACCGCAC
>SKYW01000288.1 GCA_007127695.1 Balneolales bacterium
ATCAGCGACAACATGCGCCTCAAGATCGAGCCCTATGCCCAGTTCCTTTTCGACGCGCCCGGCATCGCGGACAGCTCCTTCTCCATGATCAACTACCAGCAGGACTGGGCCTTCAGCGACGTCCTGGAAAACAACAGTATCGGCAGGAATGTGGGGCTGGATGTGACCTTCGAGCGGTTTCTGCACAAGGGCTACTACTTCCTGGTCACCGGATCGGTGTTCTCCTCGCGCTACAAGGGCGGCGACGGGGAATGGCGCAATACCCGTTTCAACAAGGGTTACGTGACCAATGCGCTGGTTGGAAGGGAGTTTGCCTTCAAGGACAGCCGCAGGATCCTGGGCGTAAATACCCGGCTCAGTTTCATTGGCGGTGAGCGGGTCAGCCCGGTGCTTGAGGAGAAGTCCAGGGAACGTGAACTGGTGTTCTTTGACGAGACGCGGGCGTTCAGCAACCAGCTGGCTTCCACCGTGTATGCCGACCTGTCGGTGACCTGGCGCATGAACCGTCCGGGATACTCGAGCATCTGGGCCTTGCAGGTGAAAAACATGCTCGGAAGGGCCACGGCGGAGGGATACAACTACAACTACAAAACCGAAAGCGTGGAGCTGGACAAGAGCGTGATTGTGGTCCCGAGCATCAGCTACACGATCGAATTTTAGATCCGCAGTTGGGAAACCTGCCGCAAGTCTACCGGGATGAAAAATGGTAAAAGCAATCAGTATGTGGACCCACTTTGAGTAAGTGGGCAGCCACCTTGGCCTTGAAGTTGCCGGGAAAATAATAAGTGATTATCTTACACGTACTATATTAATTACACACGTACAACTGCTAACCGATGAAAAAGAAACTGACCCTGGTCATAGATGATGCGGTGATTGAACGGGCAAAGCGCCATGCCCGCGCGCAAAGTACTTCTGTATCGGAAATAGTCGAAAGCTACCTGACAGAGCAGACGCGGGATGAGGGCTGGAGTCCGCCGTCAGGATCGGTACTGGCCCGGCTCACCGGTGCGGTAACGCCGGATTCCTCAGCGGTAAGCGATGAGGAGCGGCTTGAACGGGCGTTGAGGGATAAATATGCCTGAACGGGTGTTGTTCGATGTGAATGTGATTCTGGATGTGGTGGAAAACCGGCAACCTCACGTATCGCGATCGGGTCCGGCCCTGCAGCTCGCGGCAACAGGTCATGTCAAAGGGTTCATTGCGGCTTCCTCGGTCGATACGCTTGCGTTCCTGATACGAAAAAATGCAACATCCGCCCAAACGCACGTCGTGTTGGAGGATCTGCTGCGCATTCTGGAGGTGGCACCGGTAACGGGCGAAATCATCCGCACCGCGTTGAAAGCCCGGTGGAACGACCCTGAAGACGCTATCATTTATTATGCGGCACGGGAGATGGGGTGCACCCGGATCGTGACCCGGAATGTGCGTGATTTCCGCACTGGTTCCGGACCAATCGAGGTTATTCCACCGGAAATGTTGCGGGCGTGAGCGGCCGGTCACGAAAAACCCCCTCAGAAAATCGAGCAGGCGTACCTGTTCAATCCCCTCAAAGGATCCGCCCGATACCGGATCCATACTTACCACCATCTTCCGGTAATTGTCTTTAATCGCCTGCAAATTCCCGAATTCCCGGTTGATGGTCGATCCCGCATCGGCAACTTGTTGTTTTATGTGATTATTAGCACCTTGCGAACCCCATTGAACAACATTGTGCCTATGAGTTTTTTTGACAACGAAAAATTCACGATCTACCGGGATGCCGAACTGGAAGCCTTTTACGACGTCGACCTTAAGAACCGCAGGAAAATCATCCTGTCGCACGTCATTGTCTATTTATTCCCGGTTTTAACAGCGATTCTCCTCACCCGGATCTTTTCTTCTAATGAACTCGCATATGGGCTGATCCTGTTCAGTCTGATCCTTTATGCCATCGCCATCGTTGAAACGGTCTCCTACCTCTTTCCAAGATCGAGGGAGCTGTACAAAAAATACTTTTTGTTTATCATCTTCCCCATTGGCATGCTTGTCGGGGGGGGCGGTTATTTTGTGGGGGAGGACCTGTTTACGTATGCCCTCGGACTTGATGACGGCTTCAGGACTACCCTTCTGCCGATTCTGGCTGGAATAGTGGGCATTTTTGCCCTTTTTGTCATATCCCAGTTCGGATTGTCGCAGATTTTAAACGCTTCAAAGTCATTATACACCAGAAAAGCCGAGGTGGAAGCGGATATCCGGTTCGCCACAGAGGTCCAGGAGAGAATCTTGAAGGATGTTTCGATTGATCATGCCGGTGTGAGGGCGTACGCCTGTTCCTATCCCGCAAGCGACCTGGGCGGCGACTTTTTCGAACTTTCGCTGCGGGAAGATCAATTGTTTGCGTCCATCGGCGACATTTCCGGGCACAGTTTCGGCGCCGGGCTGCTGATGACCATGACGAAAAGCGCACTCCAAACCCATCTTGGGTACAATCGCGATCCGGCTGAAGTGATGGCGGCACTCAACACCATGCTCAACCATCAATCCGGCCGGGAGATGTTCGCCACCATGGTGCTGCTGAAGATGGACATCCCGGAGCGCAGGGTTACGCTATCCAATGCCGGACATCTGCCGGTTCTGCACATCCCGGCGGGATCCGGTGAGATCACCCAGCGTCATGTCAAGGGAGTCGGACTGGGGATCATCACATCAGCCCGTTACGACAATCTGGAATTCGAGGTGCGGAAAGGCGACCTGTTGATTGTGTACTCCGACGGCCTTGTAGAAACCCGTGATGAACACAAGGAGGTCCGCGATTTTTCGTTTTTTGAGGATCTGGTCGCCGATTCGATAAAAAACGGCACAAAACCTGCGCGTGAACTGGCCCTCGAACTGATGGAAAAAGTCAGGGAAACCGACCATGCCCGGGAGATGGAGGATGATTCTTCGTTAATCGTGATCGAAATGACGTGAACCACTGCAACCTCCCATCCACCCGTCAAAACCGCCATGCGATGAGTGCCTGCGGCACGAATATCACCGAACTTCGCAGGAATTCGCGGGTGGATTTGTCCTCCAGTCCCGGCCATTGGTGCTGCACCCACACGGCGTGTCCCAGTCCCGGCTGCTGATGCCGTTCAATGACACCTGGTTCTACGGCGATACGCTGTTCATCATCGATCCGTGGGTCTGGCTGCTTGCCGGCGCGGAGGTGATGGCCGTGGTGGATCTGGATGAGGAGCTTCGGGTGCGGCGGGTGCGCTGACTAATTCAACCTGGAATGGAAGACCCGTCACCGCCGGCACATCATTGAAATACCGCAACAGAACCACATGAAATTTTTCTTTAGGTGACAAAGACCTTTATTTCATACTGTTTTTTACAGCCGTCGTCGTTTTGATCCAGCTGATAGAATGGCGACCTGAAGCCTCTGGGATCTCTGAAAAGCCGATGATGCGGGCTGGTTAGGCAGTAAAACCGTCATTATATTATCTTATTGCAACGGAACGCCTCATCAAAATCTGGCTCCCGCCCCGTAAATACCTATTTTATCAATTATTTCAGTCTTATTCACCCTGTTTCAATCATGACATTGTCTATTCGAATCACGGTAACGGTCTTTGTGCTGTCACTGCTTTTTTCCGCATCACCAACAACGGCGGCAATAGCCCGGACTACGGCGGCAATGGACCGGACTGCTGAGGAAAAGGCGGTCTCAGCCGCTTTCCTTGAGTGGGTGAAAAACCGGGCGCAAGTCATTGACCAGGATGAAGTGAGCGAGCTGCCGCAGCTCGACCGCAGCCCCGTAATCGACGGAATACTTGAAGAGGAAGTCTGGAAACAGGCCGTCGTGTGGATGCTGCCCTGGGAGGTCAACCGCGGAGAAAACCGCGTGGCTCCGGATCAAACCTATGTCCTGATGGCGGCCCGCGGCGCGTACCTTCACCTCGCTTTCATCAGCATGGACGAAAACCCGGATCGCATCAGGGGCAGTCTGACCGACCGCGACCAATGGTTTGGCAACGACGACGATGCGGTTGGATTGTTTCTCGATACGTACGGCGACGCACGCAATGCCTACCTGATCCTGGTAAACGCGGCCGGCGTGCAGGGCGATGCCATGATGCTGGATCGCGGTGCGCAGGGCACCGAAGAAGACAGCAGCTTTGATTTTCTGTGGCATTCGGAAGTCAGGCGTTTTGAAGACGGATATGTGGCAGAGCTGACCATACCCCTGCGCTACCTGCAAATTCCCGACACTCGTGATGAACACCTGCAGATGGGCATCCTGCCTGTTCGCGTGCAGCCGCGGGCGTTCCTCCACCACCTTGTCCCGGTTGAGCAGGACTTCGACCGAAGCTGCTTCCTTTGCCAGTTTCCGGAAATACGCATACAAAATCCGGGGCGGATCACAGCGCCGGTCCGGTTTGTCCCTTACGCCAGCGGCTTCGCCGAAGCGGCGGGACCCGGTACAAACCTCACCGATCATCCGGCCGATTATACCGGCTCGGTCGGCATCGATATGAAATACCAGACCACCAATTCGGTCATCGATGCCACCATCCTCCCGGATTTCAGTCAGGTGGAAACCGACGCCTTCGAAATGACCAGCAATGTGCGGTTTGACCCCCGGTTTCCCGAACGGCGCCCGTTTTTCATGGAACGCACCGACCTGTTCCGGTTTCCGATCTCAGGGACGCTCTACACCCGCTCCATCGTGGATCCAACGGGCGGGCTTCGATGGACGGGCAAGACGGGCCGGCACAACTGGGCCGCCATATCCATGCATGATCAGGCAGGATGGTTCATCGATCCCGGTCCACATACATCACGCCTCATCGTTGACGGCGGGACCTCCTCCTGGAACAATCTGCTGCGCTACCGGTACGACGTTTCCCCCGACATCATGATGGGCGTTTTCTACAGCGACCGCATCACCGAAGACGGCTACAACCGGCTTCTTAGTTATGATGCGCAGATCGGCATCGGTTCCAGGCACACCCTGGTGCTGCAGCCGCTCGCCTCGTGGAACAGGTATCCGGACCGATTCGGTGAACAATACGGCGTTTCAACCGACCCTGCCTTTGACTATGGCTACCTCGTCCGGCTGGCCCGCGGAGGGCGCGACTGGAATTACAGGGTCGTAACCCGCCGGTATGGCAAGGATCTCATCACGGGAACCGGCATCCTGCAGCAGACCGATGTGCAACATGTGGGCCTATCGTCCGGCTATAATATCTGGCTGAACAACCGGTATATCGAGCGCATCCGGCCGAGCCTCAGCTCCGCAGGGATATGGCACCTGCATGGAGGTAATTTGCGCTCGATCTTCCAGGATCCGGACCCCCTCTCCCTGTCCGGCCAGATAAGCGTCGACGTGTTCGGCATCAACCGCTCCCGGTTGCAGCTGGCCGGTAGTTACAACTACGAATATGTCGAGGATATCCTGGGTAACGGGCGCACGAGCCAGGATTTCGACCTGTATCGTCTCTCGGGAGCGTTCAACACCGACATCACCTCCGATTACCGTATCAGGATCCGCGGGTCTTACGGGTCGGCCGTTGACTACCGTTTAATCGAGCGGATGGATGAATACCGGCTATCCCTGTCCAATTCGCTTTTTTTACTCGATCGTCGTGTGGACTTGTCCCACAGCATGGATTTCATGCGCCTTTCCCATGATGTCGTGGCTCAGGAAGCCATGACCCAGCGGCTCAGCGCTGAGTGGCAGATAACGCAAAGCCTTGCTTTCCGCAACATCATGCAATACCGGGATTTCCGCTTCAGCGAACCCCGCTACGCCGATAATGTGCCCGACCGGGTCCAAACGCTGCAGAACCAGGTGCTCCTGCGATACCGCATCAACTACGCCACGGCCATCTATCTGGGAGGATTTGCCGAGCTCGGTGAAGAGGTTCCCCGCCCAGTTCATGATCGGGTGGAAGGGCAATCCCAATGGCAGGTATTCGCCAAAATTTCCTGGTTGATCTGACCTTCAACCATACCTGTAAGGCCTGTCCGTGAGCCATTTCCTGACCGGAATCGGCGCAACAGGTGACAACTGCTCAATTAGCTGACCGGGATTCCTGATGATAAAGGATTATATTGCAGGGAATTGGAACGGCGAACGACCCGCCGCAAGTTTCTGAACGTATGATCCATTCTTACCACAACGACATCGAAAAATTCGTCATCGTCGGCGACCGCGTACTCCTGAAGCCGCGCGAGATGGACAGCCGCACCGAATCCGGGCTCTATCTTCCGCCGGGCGTCGGGCGCAAGGAGAAGATCCAGAGCGGTTATGTTGTCAAGGTCGGACCCGGATATCCCACTCTCGCCGGACTGGAGAGCGACGAACCGTGGAAGCAGAACAACGAAAAAGTGCAGTACATCCCGCTGCAGGCCAATGAGGGCGACCTGGCCATCTACCTGCAGGACCATGCCCACGAGATCGAATTCGGCAAGGAAAAGTACGTGATCGTGCCCCACTCAGCCATCCTTATGTTCATCCGCGAGGATTTCTGAGGCGTACAGACCTGCTTGTGTACAGATTTATATGCCGGCATTTTTTCGGCCGGACCGGACACCAGCATTTCTGACGAATCGGCCTTCCGTTCAATGTCACATGTAATGCCCGCGACGGATGTAATAATAATTCAGCGTGTCAGAAAGCTTTCATATTCGCCGCAATTTGTTCGAATAATGCATTTATAGACAATATTTTATATGCAAAAGACAAAATAATAATAAGATATTCTTTTCATATTAATTTGTATATCTTGCGCGAATACCTATAAATAAATAGGTAGATGTACGTAACTTAAATAAAGGTGATATATGACTAATAAATCCGGTTTATTTTTGATAACTATTTCATTGATGATGATTACTAACTGTTCAGATAATGTATCGGGTACTGATGACCCGGATAAGCCTGGTTCTCATAATTTGGAATTTTCCATAAGTGGAGATGTTGAGGACGAAAAAACAGGTATCATAGGTTTTTTTGGTGCGGGTGAAAGTAGTTTTGCAAATGAAAGTGATCATATGTGGCAACTCCTTTCTGAAGACTCTGATCCTGGTCCCCAAACTTTTCGGCTCGATTTTATATATATGGATTTAGATGAGAAAGTGTCACGGCCCGTACCTGGAACCTATGATGTGGGGTCAATAAGCTATACAGAGGACCCTGATTCTCCGGTTTTTACCGTATCATATGTAAACACTCAACAATCCATTGCTTATAGTTCGGCATTCGCAGAAATTTGCGGGGAAGAGTATGCTCATACGGGTACGCTTACCATAGACACTTCAACCGAAGAACTCGTTACCGGCAAATTTGCTTTTGATGCTTTTGCTTGTGATCAAGGCAGCATTTCGGCAACTATCAATTTGACCGGTGAATTCACAGCACCGAGATTGGATCTTCAGTAGAAGATGATCCGCCAGACCGAAAATGTGCCCCTCAGAAATGGACCCGGTAGGTCATCATCGGCATGAAGCCCATCTGGTAGGATGTGGCCGTTTCCTGGCGGGCGTTGTTCCAGTTTTCGGTGAAGATATTCTCGCGGTTGGTCATGTTCTGAAGGTCGAGCGCCCA
>SKYW01000118.1 GCA_007127695.1 Balneolales bacterium
CTTTTTCACAAATGGATCCCAGGATCAGTCTTGAAAAACCGGTGCGCCCGTGGCTGCTCATGACAATCAGGTCAAAATCCCTGCCCGTTTCCACGATGGTGCGGGCGGCGTTGCCGATGCATACCACCGGTTCCGCGCGAAATTCCTCATCCACATATTTCGCAGCCAGGTCTTCAAGCTTCTTATGAAGCGATTTTTCAAGAGTGCGCAGATCGGCTTCCGGACTTGTTTCGCCCATATAGTAAAATCCATCCAGTTCATTCACTTGCATATATGCATGGAATGGCGTCACCTTGCCTTTGAGCAATTTGGCAAGTGCAACGGCATTGGGAAACGCCAGTAAACTGAGTTCGGAAAAGTCGGTGGGTACGAGAATCCGCGGCTGCTTCATACGACACTCCTGGTAAGGTCATTGATTATCAGCAAGGTAGCCAATCTGATACTATTGGACAAGATATCGGTGCAATATCGCAGAACAAGCTCAGAAATTCATCCCTATCTGGAATTCGAAAAGCACGGTGTTTTCACTGCTTCCCATAAAGATCGCCTCTATGGGACCGAGGATCGTGTTCCAGCTGATGGCGGCGGCCCAGCCCCATTTTGGCAGGGTCTCGAAGACCGATAGGTCCATGCGGTCGTAGGTGCTGCCCACATTGAAAGCCGGTGTCACGTAAAAGTTGCCATAAAAGCGGTACTGGGCCGCTGTACTCGCCACGAGCAGGTTGCTGCCTGACAGGGCATCCTTAAGATAGCCGGCAAAACTTTGGTAGCCACCGGCATAATAGCGGTAATGAAGCGGCTGCACGTCTCCGAAGCTGTATCCTCCCAGCAGTCTCTGAATGATCGTGAGCCTGGAGGATGCCGGGAAGTACCCCTTCCAGAATCCGTGGATCCGTCCAAAGGAGAGATCGTTGGGAAGGAAAGAAGGGGCGAATTCGGTCCTTGCCAGGAAATGGAATCCGCTCGTTGGCAGATTGGAGCGGTCCAGGTTGTCAAATTCCAGCTCACCGACCAGAAGATGCAGGCTGTTCCAGTCGCTTGGAACATCCAGGGAGCCGATGTTTTCGAAAAGGGTGAAGCGTTCGAAACGGTACCCCGCTCCCATATGGATGACAGAGGCGTAGAGGGGTCCGGTCAGTGCTTCGGCAAAAAGGACATCGGTCCTGACCCCTGCCTCGCGGCGACCGTTGCGGTAGATGTCGTTCTCATGTTCCCGGTATCCCGCTGCACCGTGGAAGGCCAGGCGCGGTTCGATGCCGATATAGTTGAAATACTGAATTTCTGCCAGGGTTTCGTAGCCCAGCCGCACATTCAGCCGGGCAGTGGATGCAGGGAATATCAGGTTGCGGAAGGAGGCGTTGAACAGGATCGAAGGCCTGGTCATGTTATTGTGGTAAATTCCGGTCTGGATGGTGTTGGCAGTCTGTTCCTCCAGATGGATGACAAGGTCCGCCTCATCGTATGTGCCGTTCCAGTCAAGCCGGTAGGTGACGCGGTCGAAGCGCTGCATTCCGTAAAGCCGCATCAGGGCGTTGGCAAGTATCTCCTCGTCAACGGTATTTCCGCTGTAGATCTGCAGCTTGGACCGTATGTGGTCCTTGGGCACGGTCTTGAGTCCCTCGATAGTGACGGAGCGTACCCGGAAAGATTCCAGCTGTTGGAAGGCAAGCATTTGTGAGCCGTTTTTGGTGGACCTCAGATCGTTCAGCGAATCTGCGAGTGCGCGAATTTCGTCGATCCGGGCCCGGGCAGAGGTTTCTCCGGTCTGGATGATCTCATCTACTTCGCCAAAGCTCAACGTTTCGTACTGGCTCAGGTCGGGCCGGATGTAGAAATCGGCCTTGTCCCGCTGGATGTCCATGGATGTGCGCATTCCAATCACGATGGTTTGTGTCAGGATATCGGGCAGTGACAACAGTTCATCCGCCGGCCTGAGATCGGAACTTGAGTTGACGGAAATGACAAAGTCGGCGCCCATGTCAAAGGCCTCCTGCACGGGCATGTTGTTCAGAACACCACCATCCACCAGATACCGTCCGTCGAGCCAGACCGGTTCAAAGATGGAGGGAATGGACATGCTGGCCCGGATGGCGTCAGGCAGGAAACCGCGGTCAAGGATCACCTGCTCGCCGAGTTCCAGATCGGTTGCTATGCACAGGAAGGGACGCGGGAGCTCCAGGAAGTCCTCGACACCATGGTATGGCCAGGTCAGCCGGGCAAACAGATTGAAAATATAATTGCCGGATACGAGTCCCGTTGGCAGCGTGACACTTGTTCCCTCAACGGGAAAGGATACGGTGAAAATGCCATCGTATTTTTTTTCCTCCATGGGCAGGTGCCTTCGGTCAACGCGCTCTTCGAAGAGCTGGCGCCAGTCGGCATTTCGCACCACGGCCTCCATCTGTTCCGGGGAGTACCCCATGGCATAAAGTGCGCCGACAATCGAGCCCATACTGGTCCCTGTGACCAGGTCGACCGGGATTCCGGCCTCCTCGAAAACCTTGAGAACCCCGATGTGGGCCAGGCCTGCCGCTCCGCCGCCGCTGAGCGTGAGGCCGACGACAAAATCGTGTTCAAAGTCTACTTTGCGCGCTGTCTCCTGAGAGAGAGCGTGACCGGCATTTACCATAATGGACAGGGCAAGGAGAAGCCATGCCCTGATGACTGCAATCCGCAACACTTTCATAAGCAGCCCGCATTACCGGTGGATCGCTGCTGCATTTCACGAGTCCGCCGCTGGTCCATTCCCTGACTGGGAATTATATCTGGCTAAGAATTATACCACGTATAGCGTTTGTTACCTCTGACGTAACGCTACTGGATGGTCGCTCACTTCACGGTCCAGGTCTCTTCGCCTGTAAGCAACTCTTCCAGGTCGCCATCGCCACGCTGTTCCACGGTGGCGGCTATCTGCTCCTGGACCATCCGTTCGTAGGTCGGACGCTCTTCGGCCAGAAATACTCCGAACGGTCTGGGCAGCTTGCCCTCCCGGGTGTTGTCATCGAACAGGGAAGTCAGCAGCCAGGCCTTGTTCCGGTCTTTTTCATCGTGGACCCAGAGGTCGTCCCTGGACCATTTGCTGCTTCTCAGGTCGACGATTTCCGGCCGGCAGCCATCCAGACGAACACCGAATGCATCATCGGAACCGAAGACGAGCGGTTGCCCATCCTCAAGATAGAGGCTGGTACTGTCCCGGAGCGATTTATCCGTGTAGGGGCTGAAGGCGCCGTCATTGAAGACAATACAATTCTGGTAGATTTCCAGGAAAGAGGTCCCTTTGTGTTCGGCGGTGCGTTCCAGCATGCTTTGGAGGTGTTTTGGATCCCGGTCCATGGCGCGGGCTACGAAAGAGCCGTTGGCGCCAAGTGCCAGAGCAAGGGGGTTGAACGGACTGTCCACAGATCCGGTCGGGGAGGTCTTGGTGACCTGTCCCTGAGGCGAAGTGGGTGAATACTGTCCCTTGGTGAGGCCGTAGATCTCGTTGTTGAACAGCAGTACATTGATATCCAGGTTCCTGCGCAGCAGGTGGATGATGTGATTCCCGCCGATGGACAGTGCGTCCCCGTCGCCGGTAACCACCCAGACGCTCAGGTCGGGCCGTGACACTTTCAGGCCTGTGGCTATAGCCGGCGCCCGTCCGTGAATACCGTGCATACCGAAGGTATTCATGTAGTAGGGGAACCGGGAGGAGCAGCCGATTCCAGCGACGAACACGATGTTTTCAGGATCCAGGCCCAGTTTTGGCATCAGCGCCTGAACCTGCTTGAGGATGGTGTAGTCACCGCATCCGGGACACCAGCGGACTTCCTGGTCCGATGCAAAATCTTTCGCTTGCAGGTTTCCGTTGGCCCGGGGTTGGCTGACAGTTTTTTGGGTGCTCATAATACTATTTGATGATTCGTTTGGTCGGTAAATTTCGTGTAAGTGGGAATACGAGGTCCCGCAGTGCCGGGGGGCACCGTCAGGATTTGCACATTTGGGTGATCTTTTCCTTGAGTTCCGCTACCATGAGAGGCACGCCCTGTACACGGTTGAAGCCTTCCACCGGAAGCAGGAATCGTTCTCTCAGGATTCGCGAGAGTTGTCCGCGGTTGATTTCGGGGACAAGGATTTTCTCAAAGCCGGACAAAAGGCTTTCGAGGTTTTTCGGGAAAGGATTCAGATAGCGCAGGTGGAGGAAGGATACATCCATTCCGTCCTCCCGGGCTTCGCTCACGGCGGATTTGATGGTTCCATAGGTGGAGCCCCATCCAACCACGAGAAGCTTCCCTTTCTCATTGCCCTCATCGATTTTCTGATCCGGAATAAAGTTGGCGATCATATCCCGCTTCATCTCCCGCATCTCGGTCATCCTGTGATGGTTGTCCGGGTCGTAGGAGATATTGCCTGTCTCATGATCCTTTTCGAGGCCGCCGATGCGGTGTGCCAGGCCTTTTGTACCGGGGACAGCCCATGGACGCACCAGGTTTTCATCCCGTTTGTAGGGGAGGAACGGGGTATCGTCCTGCCCGTTGTCGCGTGCTTTTTCAAAACGGGGGTCGATGGGTTTGAGTTCGGGAATTTTCGGCAGTTTCCAGGGTTCGGCACCGTTGGCGATGTAGCCGTCGGTGAGCAGCATTACCGGCACCATGTGTTCCACGGCAATCCGGCAGGCTTCGTAGGTGACATCGAAGCAGTCGGCCGGGGATGAAGCGGAAATGATGGCAACGGGTGCTTCGCCGGCCCGGCCATAGAAGGCCTGCATGAGATCGGACTGTTCCGTTTTGGTCGGGAGTCCGGTCGAGGGTCCTGCCCGCTGGACGTTGACGATCACCAGCGGGAGTTCCAGTATGGTGGCCAGCCCGATGGCTTCGCCTTTTAGGGCGACACCGGGACCCGAACTGGTCGTAATCCCCAGGCTGCCTCCGAACGATGCGCCGATAGCCGAGGCTACAGCGGCAATCTCATCTTCTGCCTGGAAGGTGGTGACACCGTAATTCTTGAGTCCGGAGAGCCCCTGCAGGATCTCGGAAGCCGGGGTGATCGGGTAGGAGCCGAGGAATACAGGGAACCCGGATCTTTTTGCCACGGCAGCGATGCCCAGTACGATGGCATCGTTACCGGTGATATTCCGGTATTTGCCCGGCTCGATGGGGGCCGCATCCACACTGTACCGCTCGCTGAAGAGCTCGGTGGCAATGGCATAGGTAAACCCGTCGTTGAGTGCCTTGATGTTGGCTTCGGCAATCTGGGGTTTTTTGGCAAATTTCCTGTTCAGGAACTGGATGGTGGAATCCAGCGACCGGCTGAAGAGCCAGTAGAGCACCCCGAGCACGAACATGTTCTTGCTGCGGTCGATTTCCTTGAGCGACAATCCGGTGTCCTTCAGGCTCTCGCGCGTCATCTTGGTCACATCGATTTCGATGACGATATACCCTGAGTTTTTGGCATCCGGTATCGGGGTTTCTTCCGGGGCATATTTGGCCAACGAAAGGTCCTTTTTACCGAAACCGTCGGTATTGGCAATGATGATGCCACCGGGTTTGAGGTATTTGAGATTGGCCTTGAGTGCGGCAGCGTTCATGACAACCAGCACATCGCACATATCGCCGGGGGTGTAAATGGCCTTGCTCCCGAAATGGATCTGGAAACCGGACACTCCGGCGACCGTACCCGCCGGGGCTCGGATCTCTGCCGGATAGTCGGGGAAGGTGCTGAGGTCGTTGCCTGAAAGGGCGGTGGTGCTGGTGAATTGGGAGCCGGTAAGCTGGATACCGTCACCGGAATCGCCTGCAAAACGGATGGTGACTTCCTTCTTCTGCTTCTCAATAATACTCATGGTCTTGAATCGCAATGATTGGTTTTATAATTAGCGGAATATGTAGGTGAATTACGGAAAACATTAACAACATGTTGTGCCCTGTAATGGTCTGCATGATAAGGCGTCATGAGATCATGATTCTTATTACGCAAAGAAACATCAAAAAACAAGTAAAATCGGCTGTAAAAGAGTCGAATTTTGGTAATTTTCACTGGTCGTCCGCCGGATTGCGTGAAGCGGCGCAGCCGGACTGCAAGCCGTGGCGCATGGAGACCGAAACACGTTCTTCAGAACGGCACACTTTGAGTTGGCCGCAGCCTGCGTTGATATCCTCGCCAAAGCACCAGCGGATGTCGACAGGAAAGCCCGCTTCCTCCAGAACACTCTGGAAGACATCGATTTTTTCTTTTTCGGTCCGTTTCAGGCCGGCTTCCGGAACATCGTTGTACATGATCAGTGTGATGCCGGCACGCAGGTTCCCGAGATAGGCCACAAGCTTCCGGGCGTCTTCCGGGCGGTCGTTGATATGTTCCATCACCAGGTACTGGATGGTTGGTGCGTACCCGGTCTGGCGCTGGTGGAAGACGAGTGCGTCGCGAATTTCCGGGAGACCGAGCCGGGAACTGACGGGCATGATCTCGTAACGCTTCTGTTGATCGGCGGAGTGGATGGATACGGCCAGCCGCACCTCGGGATGGTCCGATGCCAGCATGCGGATCTGCCTGAAAAGCCCGACAGTCGACAC
Source organism: Balneolales bacterium (assembly GCA_007127695.1). GTDB lineage: Bacteria > Bacteroidota > Rhodothermia > Balneolales > Natronogracilivirgulaceae > SKNL01. The sequence continues at coordinate 6,546 of SKYW01000118.1, forward strand.
GGTGATCTGTGAGGGTGACGGACCGGGTGCTTCCGGGTCCCGCATAATGGTCAGCGCATCGGAGACAGCACGGTAGTTGTGCATCGGCTCACCCATGCCCATGAAATAGAGGTGGGTCAGATCCGCATTCAGCTCCTGCCGGACCACCTCTTCCGCCTTGCGTACCTGTTCCAGCAGCTCACCGGTGGTGAGGTTGCGGTGGAAGCCCATGCGCCCTGTTGCGCAGAACGAACATCCAAAAAAACAGCCGATCTGTGAGGAAATGCTGGCTGAACATTTCCGCAGCGTTCCGTTCGTCCATTCAGGGATGATGACGGTCTCGGTCAGGTGTCCGTCGTGGAGCACAAGGGTGAGCCGGTAAGAGCCATCCCGGCTGCGGCTCAGCTCGTGCTGTCCGGAGCGGCGGATCACAGCCACATGAGCAAGGGATTCGCGTTCTTCTTTTGAGAGACCCGGTATCCCGTCCACTCCGCTGACATGCTCGTGGAATACGGCCTCAAATACCTGTCGCCGCGAGCCCGGACGGAATCCCAGGTGATCGAAAAATTCATTCCATTCGGTCAGGGAAATGTCGTTCAGATCGACCGGTAGTTGCTGTAGCAGATGATGCTGTCGGGAAGACATGGGGTACTGTAGTAAATAATCGCGCCCTGGTTCTCCGGGATATTTTCCGGGGTTGGGACCGGGGGTTCCGGCTGTGTTGCAAATAACGGAAACTAGGTCATTTAACAGTGCAAAAGCAAAGAAAAAAAATAATAGCCGCAGGCAGGATACACATCCACCAGAGGTTTTGCAAAAAAAGATTGCCCGGTCACAAAGTTGCAGTTGCAAACGGGTTTCAAATCTATTACAATGAAGCAGGACCTTGCTACTATTACCACTACTCCCAACCTAAAAACGACTGAGGGTGCTTATGAAAGAAAAAGAGCTTCTCGACGCCGCAGAGAGCGGTGATCTGTCAATAATCCGCAAGTATGTTATTGACGAAGGACTCAGTGCCGACACCATGGATGA
>SKYW01000168.1 GCA_007127695.1 Balneolales bacterium
CCGCGTCTTCATCCGCCCAGTAATATATTCTGAGGTTGGCTCCGAGCACCTGGTTCACACCGAAGATCTGTCCGTCGCGCGAGGTGGCCACTTCGATCAGGTGCAGCCGGGCGTCGCTTCCCCGAACCTCCTCGGTCATGTTCATGTACTTGATGAACGATCCGTCCGCCGCATCAACCACGGCAATCTGGGGGTCGCCGTCGATGGCTGTCGGAACCAGGATGTTGCCGGTGAGACGGTTGACGGTGCCGCCCTGGTTGGTGTAGGCCGGATCTCCGTCGTCGTTGAAGTCAAACAGAAATTCGACATCGGCGGGCAGTACTTCCCAGAGCGGATCGAAAAGTTCAAAATCATCGGCAACTGTCTGGGCCGATACAGAAAGACTTATGCCTAATACGAACGCAAGGCATAACATTGAAATACGAGCAGTAATTATTGAATTCATGGGTTCTCCTTTTTTGTTCTGCCGGTTGTAGTGATGAGTAAAAAGATCAGGATGGGTGTGTGTTCCAGGATCCAGGGACCGGTTTCGGACCGGCCACCTGGTCCGGGATCACGAATTACATTTCGTTGACTGTGACATTCGGATTGGCGTCCCACCACATGCGGCGGGTCGGATGGAGGTCAAAGTTTCCGGGATTGCCCCCCTGGCGATCGACAGCTTCACGGAGGTTGTCGGGGTTCAGGCCCTGCTCCTCAGTCGGATAGCGTACACGTCGCGGCAGCTGTCCATCGGTTTCCCCACCGCCGGGGGCCATGATCGGGTTGAGTTGCGGGTAGCCGGTGCGACGGATTTCCGCCCAGGCTTCCAGCCCCTGTCCGAATATGGCAAGCCATTTCTGGGTGATGATCTGTTCCAGCTGCTCTTCAAAACTGCCGCCGCTGTTGAAGGTGACCTCCGGATGGTTCAGATAGTCGTTGATGTCATCCTGGGAGATAACGTCCTCTGTCTCGCCGAGAACCTCGCGATGGCCGTGATTGAAAAACTCCATGCTGGCACGGATCCCTTCCTCGTAATGATCCTGTGCACTGCCGGGACCCCATCCGCGCAGTGCCGCTTCCGCTTCAAGGAATTTGACCTCGGGATAGATGATGAACGGGATAGGTGTTTCCTGTTGCACGAAATACCGGCCATGGATGGAAAAGTTGCGCGGGGAGTAGGCGCGGTCGCCAAGCTGCGAGTCGGAGAGGCCGTTGGGAAGGCCGGCCCAGGTGCCGCGGCCGGAGCGGCGGGAGAACACGGAAAGACGCGGATCCTCTTTTTCCTGGAGCATATCCATCAGCGTCTCGCTGATCCGGTACTCATCGAACCGGAAGATCCAGTACATCGGGTTTTCATGCACAAGGTCGCCTATCCCTCCGCCCGGATCCATTTGAAGCATGGCGGAATGGCTGTTATTGGTCATGATCAGCCCTTCATTGAGAACTTCACTGACATGGTCCTGAGCCAGCTGCGGGTCGGCATAGGACACCCGTATTGCCAGCCGGAGCCGCAGCGAATTGGCGAAACGGCGCCATTGATCCAGGTCGTCGTTAAACAGTACGTCGGCCGGACCGGTACGCACCGGGTTGCCCTCATCCAGCTGGTCCACGGCGGCCCTCAGCTCATCAAGCATGTGCCGGTAGATATCCTCCTGGGAATCGTATACCGGACGCAGGGCACCTTGCTGAGCGTTCATATAGGGTACGTCACCCCAGAAATCCGTGACGCGGTGCATGGTGAACACCCGCCAGATCCGGGCCTGGGCATTCAGATTGGACATGTCGGGATTTTCAGCGGTCATTTCGATGGCCCGCTGGATATTGATGCCAAAGTCGGAGTAGGAGGCACGCCAGAACGCGGTGAGCCAGTCCTGCCGGGTCTCGTAACGGTCGGTTCCCCAGCCGGGCTGGATGTTTGCCAGATACTGGGAGTACCTGTTGCCGTAAAGGTCCTTGCCCCGCTGATAGACGTCATAGCGCAAAGCCCCGTACACCAGAGCACGGGTGAAGAGCATTTCAGGGGGGACTTCGGTTGTTCTTGTGGGATCGGTATTGATGCGCCCGAAGTCATCGGTACAGGCACCAGTGAAAATCAGGGCGAGCAGCATACCGGTGATTACTTTCTTATTCATAGCTTCTTTTCCACAGATTAAAATAAATTTCATGGGTCACTCCGTCAGATTCGGACATTGATGTTGAATCCGATACTCCGGGTTTCCGGAAAACCGAATGCCTCGATGCCCTGGGCGTTGCCGATATTGAAACTGCCCTGTGCCGGACTGAAGCCCGGGGTGTTCTTGTGGATATAGAACAGGTTCCGTGCTATCACGGACACTTCCAGGCCGATGATCGGAAAACGCTCGGTCAAGCGCGGCGGCATGAAGTAGGACACAGCCAGTTCGCGGAACCGGACGTAGGTCGCGTCATAGACAAACTCCTCAGTGACGGGACTGTATCCTCCGATGTTTTCCCAGTAGATCTGCGGGTCGATAGGCTTATCGTTGGTAGCCCAGATGGGGTTGCCGTTGTCGTCCTCTCCGACCTTGACCACACCTTTGGCGATGAGACCCCGAGGTACGGCATCGGGATTCCCGGCTTCCAGCTCCGCCTGATAGGCGTACCACTCATCACGGCCCTCCAGAGTGAATCCGGCATTGCCGCGCTGCGCCAGGAGCGCATTGGTAAGCGAGTAGACATCGCCGCCCACGGAGATGTCGATGAGTGTGCTCAAGCCCAAATTCCGGTATCGTACATTGTTCGAAAGGCCGCCGGTCCAGTCGGGATTGAAGTTTCCGAGTACACGGTCGCCTTCGGCCACCAGCGGAAGTCCATCGGTGCCGATGATACGGTCACCGTTTTCGTTGCGTTCGTAAGCACGTCCAACGATATCACCGAACGGATCGTTGAGCGAGGCGCGCACTACTGCTCCATCTATGCTGCCCAGGAAGTAATTACGGACTTCGTCACTGAGCTCAATGATCTCGTTGCGGTTGATGCCGAACGTGAAACGGGACTGCCAGCGCCAGCCGGTGCGTGTATCCAGCGGAATACCGGTAGCGATCATCTCGAAACCGCGGTTGCGGATCTCGCCGGCGTTGATGACGGCGGCATTGAAGCCGGAGGTGCGCGAAACCGGCACGGTGAGGATCTGGTTGCGCGTAGTCTCGGTGTATCCGGTCATGTCAAAGGTGAGACGGTCACCAAAGAACCGAAGGTCGATTCCTGCTTCGTAAGAGCGCGCGGTTTCGGGCTTGAGGTCAACAGCCGGCAGCGTTCCGGGAAGATTGCCAAACGGCTGTCCAAAATGGCCGGGACTTACAATGAAGTCAAAGTTGGTCATGTAAGGTGATGCACCGGCACCCACTTCCGCAAAAGAGATCCGGAACCGGCCGAAGGTGAAAGTCTCGGATTGCAGTCCGAAAGCCTCACTCCAGACCAGCGTGGCCGAGACGGAAGGATACAAGAACGGCAGGTTGTCCGCCGGAAGGGTCGAAACCCAGTCCACCCGGTTGGACATATCCAGGAATGCGTAATTGCGGAAGCCGAGCTGGGCGGATCCGAACAGCGAGTTTTCCCGTTCCCGGCGCAAACCGTAGATATTAGCGACGGTCTGGGCATTGCTGATGGTGTAGAAATCGGGGATGTTGAGTCCGACGCCCCGGTAGCCGACGTTGCGGTCCACGTAGTTGCGATAGTTGGCACCGACATTCATCTCGAGGGTCCACTCATCGGCCAGTTGCCGGTCGATGGTCATGATGGCCGTCGTGTTGAACTCCTCGACGGTGCGGGTCTGCAGGGTGAAGGAGGGCTGGTCCTCATAGGGCGTGTTGGTAGCACGGCGCCACTCTCGGGTTTCCTCGAAGGAGTCGATGCCGGTACGGAGCATGACGCTCATCCAATCGTTGATCAGGTAATTTATCTGTGCAAAACCGTATACGCGGTCGCGTTCGTCATCGTTGATGTTCAGGTTGTAGGCCCAGTAGGGGTTCATGTTGCGGGTGGCGCGCTGTCCCTCGGGACGCAGCCATGCGCCATCCCATGTTCGCGGCAGACCGTCAGCCGTGCGAAACTCTTCCAGGTCCACCAGCCGTTCGCTTCGGGGCATGCGCACCAGCGCTTTCACCGGGTTGTCCGGGTCGCGGGCCTGCGGGGGACGGTTGAAGCCATCCTGCTTCACATAGCCGAAACGCCCCTCGGCGCGAAGCCGGTCGCTGAACTGCTTGTGCGCCCGAAGGGAAACGCTGTGCCGGATCACTTCACTGTTGGGGTAGATCCCCTGGTTGTTCATATTGGTATAAGAGAGCCGATATCCGTGGTCGGTGCCGCCGCCGGTCATGGTGATGGTCTGGTTGCTGGTCACCCCGGTGCGGAAGAAATCGCGGACATGGTTGTCCTGCGGGGAGAACGGACGGATATTGCCGGCCCAGTCCTGGACCATGATGTTCTCGGACATGCGCGGGCCCCAGCTGGACTGGATGCTGTTGTCAATGATATAAAAATCACCTTCTTCGTTATAATCCGTAAAACGTCCGGCTACGCCGCGTCCATATTCATTCTGAAAATCCGGTACAATGGCTGGTGTATCAAAGGTGACATTGGATACGTACTCCACACCGACACCTTCCACGCCGCGGCCGCTTTTGGTGGTGATCACGACGGCGCCGTTGGCGGCCCGTGCGCCGTAAAGCGCTGCGGCATTGGGACCCTGAAGGATGTTGATGGTCTCGATATCATTCGGGTTGATCTGGTTCAGCCCGGTTCCGTAGTCGAATCCGCCCCACTGTCCCGCACTCATCCCGCCGGAATTGTCTATGGGCATACCGTCAACGATGATCAGCGGCTGGTTTGCGCCGCCTGGACGCAGTGAACGGTGGCCGCGGATGACGATCCGCGCAGAACCATCGGCGCCCGTCCCCAACCCGGATATCTGCACGTTGGCCACCCGGCCCTGCAACGAAGTCATGAAGTTCATGTCCCGCGTGCGCAGAAATTCCTCGGAACTGACTTCCTGGACGGTGTAGCCGATCGATTTTTCGGCCCGGGTCATTCCCATAGCCGTGACAACCACGTCGTCACCGACAAATACGATCGGGCTGAGCCGAACGTCGATGGAGGTCCGGTCACCGATCCGGACACGCCGCTCTTCATAGCCGATGAAGGAGAATACCAGGCGTTCGGCATCGGCCGGCACGCTGATCTGATATTGTCCATCAGCATCGGTGGTGGTGCCGGTGGTGGTGCCTTCCACAATGATGTTGACACCAGGCAACGTCGCTTCATCTTCGGCGTCGTAGACCGTACCGGTGATGGTTCGTGTTTGCACCTCTGCCATGGCCGACCAGGACAGTATCAGACCAAACATCAGGCAGAAAGTTAAAATGCGATGTTTCATAATGATAAATGATTTATTGAAAAGTACCGGATTACATGATTTTCAAAGTCAAGGAGATGACCCTCATAGAGATAAGAGTTTCGATTCCTCGCCGGGAGTCCCTGTCCGATTGAGGGCTGTAAAATCCTCTTGTAATCGCTTACACATTTTAATGCAAAAGCGGCAGAATATCTACTTTTATTTTGGCTTGATGACGCTTTTAAAGCGGTTTGCAGAATTGCACTAACGCAAAAGAGACAACCCTGCTGCAAAAGAGACAAACCTGACGCGAAAGAGACAACCCTGCTGCTGAAAAGAATCGGCAAGCCATTCAGCGGCTTTTAATCCGTGCCGGGTGTCCGAAAAAGGAATAAGATAATATTGCTTGCAAAAAGCGTATCCTCCTGCATTTCTATCTTGTGTGTCTTTGACTATATTGAAACCGTTATTCGTATCCGGTGACCCTAAGTGATCGGTTCAGTGATTGGTTCGAGACGGGTCAGCCCAAAAAAGGGATCCACCGTTTCAGGGACATGACATGAATTACCTTTTACGCTCTTTTCTTATCAATCTATCGTTGCAGTTATGTTTTTTTACAGCAAGAAATTATTCCCGTTCGCATTATTCGCGTCATTACTGATTCTTTTCATTTTGCCGGTCGCTTGTGACGTGACGTCCGAAGATCCTGATGATGACGGACCCCTCCTTCCTCCACCCGGACCCCGGTTCATGGGCGCATCCTCCGGCGATATTGTCGTACTGGATGATTTTGAAGTCAATCAGCTCCCGAAAATCCCCTGGCAGTCCGAGTCCCGCGAGGGAGCGGCGCTGGCTTTTTCCGACATGCCGGAGTACTTCCGCACCGGTCCCGGCATTGCCATGCAGGAACCTCTCGAGTCCGGGAGGAACCGGGTCTATGTCTACCACGTCGTTGGAGATGGGCAGGGCAGCGGAGTGATCACGGCCGTGCTGGAGAATACCGGCGATGAGGACATGACCGTCACCTTCAAGGCATACGCCTTCCCTCAGCCATCCGGCAACTACCTGTTCATCGGTAAGGAGGGACTTGCACGTTATTTCGAAACCCGGTTCCTGGAATCGTCGGTCCCGCAGCCCATTACGATTGCCCCCGGAGAACGTGCGGTCCTGGATCCCGAGATGGATAAAGCCGTAACCTCATACCCGGTCCTTGTCCACGGTTTTTATGAATTCGAGATCGATCAGCCGGGCGTGGTCAGTGTGCTGATGCGACGCACGGACATGGACAGCCGGGATGCGGTCGACGAACTGGAACTGCTCCCCCGCCGGCTGCCCGGGGAACGCACCAGCGGGGCCGGACGCGGACTGTTTGAGCAGGCCGACTTCGACATCATCAATGCCGAAGACTTTATACTCGACAGCGCGGAGGGTGTGAAGCGGCTCATCGTCGCAGACGGCAATGATGATTCCTGGGTCCGCGGCTGGGACAGCATCGCGGAAGGTGAATACGAAAACCGCGGCAACTACGGAGTCATGTACCACATATCCATTGAGCGCAAAAGCAGCGACAACCGGGGTATCGCCGTGTTGATGGGCAACAACTATGCCGTCGGTCCAAGCGACCCCAACAACTTCTGCATGAACCAGTCCGGCTCAGTCTTCGTGGATGCCGGAGCCGACCCGCGGGGCGTGGTGCGCATCCCCGGAAACCAGACTTTTTTCAATACGAAAGGGGAGTATGTGCTGCTGCAGGCATACCGTCCGCTCAAGGAGGGGGAGACCCATACCATGAACATCATCTACTCCCCGCCCGGCGCCTCCTGCCTGCCGACACCCATTGTCTTCGTCCCCTTTGAACGCGCCAATTAAGTAGAAAGAGGGTCCGCATTGTATCTCCATCCTATCGACATCGCCATCATCGTCGTCTACTTTGCCGGCATTGTGTGGCTTGGCTTTTTCCTGTCCAAAAAGGCCTCCAAAAACCTTGACGCCTACTTCCTCGGCGGGAACAAAATCCCTTGGTATTACCTTGGGCTGTCCAATGCATCCGGCATGTTCGACATTTCCGGGACGATGTGGACCGTATCCATCCTGTTCATCTACGGCCTGAAAAGCGCCTGGCTGCCGTGGCTCTGGCCGGTCTGGAACCAGATCTTCCTGATGATCTTCCTGGCCATCTGGCTGC
>SKYW01000056.1 GCA_007127695.1 Balneolales bacterium
CCCGCTACTCCTTTCTCGGTCGCAATCCCTATCAGGTGTTACGTTTTCAGGATGGAAAGGTGACACTTGCGAGGCTTCGCAATGGTGGGTTGCCGGATATCCGCGCTGAAGGGCAGGAGCAGAAGCATGGACAAAAACTTGAGGATGAACAGAAACTGGGACATAAACAGGGACAGGACAACGAACTTGTGGATGAACAGGAGCAGGTGCTTCAGGAGTCCTATTTTGATGCACTTCGACGTCTTTGCCACTCCCTGCAGGAGCCGGAGATCCCCGATCTGCCCCGTCTCACCGGCGGTGCCGTGGGCTTCTCCGCTTACGATACCGTCCGTCAGGTTGAGGAATTGCCGGATGTTCCGAATGATGACCTGAAGCTGCCCGAAGCCATCTGGGCTTTTTACGATGAAATCTTTGCCTTTGACCATGTCAAGCACCGGGTTATCCTGATAAAAACAGTGTTTACCGCTCCCGGGGAGGATCATGAACGGCAGTACCGGGAAGCACTTGGCTGCCTGGATCGCATGGAAGGGATCATGAAGCAGCCCGTATCCGAAGAGGACGGTTATCGGCGGACCAGCGATGAGCTCAAAAGCAATATCCCGCGTGATGCTTTCCGGAAAAATGTGGAGAAGGCGAAGGAGTATATCCATGCAGGGGATATCTTCCAGGTTGTGCTTTCCCAGCGTTTTGAGAGCGGGTTCTCCGGCGACCGTTTCATGCTCTACCGGGCATTGCGAATGGTCAATCCATCGCCTTATCTGTTTTATCTGGATTTCGGGGAGTTTGCCCTGGTCGGATCGTCACCGGAGGTCCTGGTTCAGGTTCAGGATCACACGGTTCGGCTGCTGCCAATCGCTGGCACACGTCCACGCGGACTGAGCACGGAAGAAGATCAGGCCTTTGAGCAGGACCTGATTTCGGACCCCAAGGAGCTGGCAGAGCATATCATGCTGGTCGATCTGGGCCGCAATGACCTCTCCCGTGTGTGCCGACCGAATTCGGTAGCACTAACGCGTGACCGGGTCATAGAACGGTACTCCCATGTGATGCACATTGTCTCGGATGTAAGCGGTGACCTTGCAGAGGGCATGACAGCTGTCGATGCACTGGAGAACTGTTTCCCGGCTGGAACCGTATCCGGCGCCCCGAAAGTGCGTGCCATGCAGATCATTGACGAAATGGAACCCACAAAACGGGGACCTTATGCGGGAGCGGTCGGTTACTTTGATTTTTCGGGCAATATGGATACGTGTATTGCAATTCGCACGATGGTTGTCACGGATGACACCATATACATCCAGGCAGGAGCGGGTATCGTGGCGGATAGCGATCCGGACCGGGAGTATGACGAGACGGTCAACAAGGCTAGGGCTCTTGTGGAGGCGTTACGCATAGCGCTCACGCTGGAATAGTATCCAACAGAAAAAACAGCCGGAACGGCAGGGCCACAACGGCAGGCCACAACGATGTGAGAAAATCGGACCTTAAAACACTTTTCAACCACAAACACTATTTGAACGAACGTATGAGCAAGCAGAATCAGGCGGGAGCGAATCCGCCATCCAGGAACAAAACCATACTATCCGGGATTCAGCCGTCCGGAAGGCTGCATCTTGGCAATTATTTCGGGGCAATCCGGCAGCACCTGGAGTTTCAGGAAAAAGGGGATGCCTTCTATTTCATTGCCAACTACCATTCGCTCACGTCGGTGCAGGATGGCGGGCAGCTGAGGCAGTACACTTTCGATGTGGCCCTGGATTACCTGGCCCTGGGCATGGATCCGCAAAAATGCACTTTTTTCGCACAGAGTGATGTTCCACAGGTGCTTGAGCTTGCCTGGATACTGGGAACGCTGACACCGGTGAGCATGATGGAAAAGGGGGTTTCCTACAAGGACAAGGTGGCGCAGGGCCTTCAGCCCAATATCGGTCTGTTCACCTATCCCGTCCTGCAGGCGGCCGACATCCTGATCTATCACTCGGATGTGGTACCGGTCGGTGCGGATCAGAAACAGAACATTGAGATTTCCAGGGACCTGGCTGCGCGGTTCAACCGGATTTTTGACGGTGAGTATCTGCGCATCCCGGAGCCTTACATTGTGGAATCCGTGGCGACCGTGCCTGGCATCGACGGCCGGAAGATGAGCAAATCCTATGACAATACCATCGATATATTTGACAGCGGAAAGGCTTTGAAAAAGAAAGTAATGGCTGTTGTTACCGATTCCACGCCGCTGGAGGAGCCCAAGGATCCGGACAGCTGCAATGTCTACGCCCTGATCCGGCTGTTTGCCAGTGAGGAGAAAAATCGTGAGATCCGGGAGAAATACAAGGCGGGGGGATTTGGTTACGGGCATGCCAAGAAGGAACTTCTTACGCTTATTGAGGATTATTTCAGTGAGGCAAGGTCCCGGAGAGAGAAATTGGTCCGGGATCCGGACACGGTCCGGGACATGCTGCGCGAAGGTGGCAGAAAAGCCCGGGAGCGCGCCGAGACGGTGATGGAGCCGGTCAGGAGCGCCACGGGCATAGTCCGGCATTTTTCCACGCAATAACCCAGCATCGTCACATGGTACTTATCATCGACAATTACGACTCTTTTACCTATAACCTGGTGCATCTTGTGGCCCGGCACACCGATTCATACCGGGTCGTCCGCAATGACAGGATTGGTGTGGATGAGGTAAGAGAACTTGAACCCGAGAAAATATTGATCTCTCCGGGTCCGGGCAGGCCGGAGCATGCCGGCATAACCGTTTCGCTTATCCGGGAACTGGGAGCCGGGATTCCCATCCTCGGCGTCTGCCTTGGGCATCAGGCCATTGGCCACGCCCATGGGGCCAGTGTGGTTTCAGCGCCATCCCTCATGCACGGGAAGACATCATGCATAATGCATGACGGACTTACGATTTACAAGGATATTCCTCAGTCCTTTACCGCTACACGGTATCATTCCCTGGTTCTTGAGGAGTCGACGATCCCCGCCGAGTTCGAGATTACATCGCGAAGCGAAGACGGGGTGGTCATGGGTATCCGGCATGCCACCTATCCGCTGGAAGGGATTCAGTTTCATCCGGAAAGCATACTGACTGTAGAAGGACCGCGACTTATCCAGAACTGGATGGAGCGGGAAACAATCAAACAATAATCCTGCAAATGGGAGACTATACATACATATTACAAAAAGTATCGGCGGGTGATGAGCTTTTGCCGGAGGAAGCGAAGTTTGCGCTGCGCGAGATTATCACCGGGAATGTGTCACCGGCACGGATAGCGGCATTTCTGTACGGCATGGGCTGCAAGGGTGAGACCGTAGCTGAGTTGACCGCATTTGTACATGTCATGCGGGAGGCTGCGGTTGTCGTTGAGGTGAACACGGAATCAGCGATTGATCTGTGCGGCACTGGCGGGGATCATTCCGGCACTTTCAACATATCCACGGCTGCCATGTTCGTGGCTGCCGGGGCTGATGTACCAGTACTGAAGCACGGTAATGCAGGGGTATCGAGCAGGAGCGGCAGTTTCGATGTGTTGCGATGCCTCGGCGTTCACCCGGACCTGAACAAGGAGCAGGTGGAAACATGCTATAAGGAGACGGGGATAGCTTTCATGTTTGCACCGCTTTTCCATCCGGCCATGGCTCATGTGATGCCTGTACGAAAGGAATTGGGGATGCGGACCTTCTTCAACATTATGGGCCCCATGCTCAATCCGGCCGGAGTCCGCCGTCAGATGATCGGGGCGTTCAGTCGTGAAACCGCTGAAAACATTATCCGGATACTTGCCAATCTGGATACGGAATTTGCCTATGCGGTCCATGCCGATGATGGCCTGGATGAATTTTCAACCACAGCTCCGACACATGTGTTTCAGTTGGTGAATGGTACGCTATCCAACAGCCGTGTGTTCCATGCAGGTGTGTTTGGTCTTTCGGCGTCCACGCCGGAGGAGTTGCGTGGTGGATCGCCAGAAGAAAATGCGGCGATCATCAGCGCCATACTTGATGACAAGGCTACATCTGCGCAGCGGGAGATTGTGTTGCTCAATGCTGCTTTTGCGGTTCACGCATCCGGAATCCATGATGATATTCAGGATGCGTTCTATGCAGCCGAAGAGAGCCTGGAAGCCGGAAGGGCACGTGAAGCACTGCAAAAACTTGCAGCATGTACGAAGGAGTTACAAAAAACCTGAAACGTACAGCTATATTCTTGCACGGAATGCGCTTGAATTGCCGTAAATGATATAAATGACCAGATGAAATGCCCATGGCGGCTTACCGCCACACAGAAGCATGATTATAATCAAGATGGGCATTGCATGTGACGTCAAAATTAAAAATTAAAAACAGATGAAATGGCTTTGAAAAAAAGCTTGATATTATGACTGGAAACAAGATACTTGACACCATTGTAGTCCGAACGCGCGAAGATGTGGCAGTACGGAAACGGCTCGTTACTGAGCGTGATCTTCATTCTTTTGAGGAGTATCACCATCCAAGAAGGGATTTTGGGACGGCTCTGGTCAAGTCCGGCATCGTTTCGGTGATTGCTGAAATAAAAAAAGCCTCACCATCAAAAGGAATTATCAGAAGTGATTTCAATGCTGTCAGTATTGCCAGAACATATGAAAGGCATGGGGCTTCGGCACTTTCCGTGTTAACCGATGAACCTTTTTTTCAGGGGTCGCTGTCTTACATGCGGGACGTTTCATCCGTGTCGGGGATCCCGGTACTGCGAAAGGATTTTATCATAGATCCTTACCAGGTCACAGAAGCCCGTGCCTATGGAGCCGATGCTGTGCTGCTTATCGTGAGGATCCTGGATAACAGCCAGCTAAAGGAATTGCATGCCTCCGCTGTTGAGGAGGGGTTGCAGGTGCTTACAGAGTGCTACGACCGTCAGGATTGGGATCGCCTTGATTTTGACCTTGTAAAGATAGCCGGTGTGAACAACCGCAATCTCGATACGTTTGAAGTAGACCTTCATCGCGGGGTTTCTTTGCTGGCAACCGCACCGGATGGGGTTCTGCGTGTTTCAGAAAGCGGATTGTCCACCCGGGAAGACTTGGCATACCTGCAACAGCATGGCATACACAGTGCGCTTATCGGAGAACATTTCATGCGGGCTGAAGATCCGGGTTCCGAGCTGTCAAACCTGACCGGGAATCAACCCATCAGGCAGGCATCCGGCAATCATATCGGGACGTAACGACATATGATGGCTCTCACTCATAAAGCGGCAGGCGGAAAAGACAGGCAGTATCAGGCAATATGTAAATAATAAAAACAGACGGCACGTATCAATCTATGATGAATCATTCCTTTCCAAAATTAAAAATCTGCGGGATCACCACGCTGGAAGATGCACGCTTTGCAGCTGGCGCCCTGGCAGATTATTTGGGATTTGTATTTACAAGTGAAAGTCCCCGTTACATTCAACCCAGGAATGCTGCGGAGATCAGCGGCTGGATAGAAGGGCCGGGAAAAGTCGGGGTATTTGTCAACCAGCACCCGAATGAGGTCAATGCCATTTCTGAACGGGTGGGCCTGAACCTGGTGCAATTGCATGGTGATGAAAGTGTTACCTATGCCAAGGAGATACTTGCCCCGGTTGTCAAGGTGTTCCGGATCCGGTCGGAGGCAGACCTGCCGGGCATCAGAAAAGAAATGAAGCAATGGAATGATATAGCCCGCTTCTATCTTTTTGATAGCAAAAATGACAATATGCGCGGAGGGACAGGTGAAAGCTGGAACTGGAGTATGATCAATGAGCTTTCCCCTGAAAAACCGTTCTTCCTTGCCGGAGGTATTTCCCACGAAAACGTGGTAAAGGCTATGGAAACCACTGCTCCATTCGGCATCGATCTCTCCAGCAGCCTGGAGGTTTCGCCGGGCATAAAGGATTTCGACAAGATGCAGTCCTTTTTTGATCAGTGGAATGAATTTAGAGACAATTTCTGAGAGCCATATGCAGCTTAATTGAAATTACTCCAAGAAGATCATGTAAATTATTACTAGTAAAAACAAATAGCAGCAATGGAAATAAAGAACAAGATAGAGTCCCGATTCGAATCCTTGCCAGATAACAGGGGTTTTTACGGCAAGTTTGGCGGCAGATATGTGCCTGAAATCCTCATACCTGCCCTGGATAATCTTGCCAGGGCTTTCTTTGCAGCCCGTAAGGATCCGGCATTCCAGCAACAGTTCACCTCACTGCTCCATGAATATGTTGGGAGGGAAACGCCGCTTACCTATGCCGGAAGATTGAGCGAGCACTTTGGGAAAGCCCGGATCTACCTGAAACGGGAAGACCTTTGCCATACGGGTGCGCACAAGATCAACAATGCGATCGGACAGGTGCTTCTTGCCAGGAGAATGGGGAAAACCCGGATCATAGCAGAAACAGGTGCCGGGCAGCATGGTGTGGCCACGGCGACAGTATGTGCTTATTTCGGCTTGAAATGCATTATTTACATGGGTGCAGAGGATATTGTCCGTCAGAAGCTCAATGTGGACCGGATGCGCCTGCTCGGCGCCGAGGTCCGGCCGGTGGAATCCGGGGCAAAAACACTGAGCAATGCCATCAATGAGGCCATTCGCGACTGGGTCAGCAATGTGGAAGACACGTTCTACATTATCGGTTCGGCAGTAGGGCCGCATCCATACCCCTTGATGGTCCGGGAATTTCAGTCAGTGATCGGCAAAGAAACCATTGATCAATCCCTGGAGCAGGAGGGGCGGCTTCCGGATTATGTTCTGGCATGCGTAGGCGGGGGATCGAACGCCATAGGCATGTTCCATCCTTTGCTGTCGTATGAAAATGTCCGCCTGTACGGAATAGAGGCTGCCGGAGAGGGAGTCCAGACACCCCGCCACGCTGCCACACTGTCTGGCGGGCTTCCCGGGATATTGCACGGTTCCCTGAGCTACCTGCTCCAGACACAATATGGACAGATTGCGGAAGCGCATTCTGTAAGTGCCGGTCTCGATTATCCCGGTGTAGGCCCCGAGCACTCGTTTCTCCGGGACTCCGGAAGGGTTACTTATGCGGCGGTCACGGATGGTGATGCGCTGGACGGGGTGCGGATGCTTTCTTCCAAAGAAGGTATCATTCCGGCTTTGGAAACGGCACATGCCATTGCCTATCTGAATACGATGATGCCCGGAACAAAATCTGATGAGTTTGTGGTGATCAACTGTTCCGGCCGGGGCGACAAGGATATGGAAACCATCTCCAAATACATGAAACGAACATGACAGCTACCGGCTGACACACATGAGCATGATTATATCCTGTCATGTGAGATCATTCTGACCATATGAATCGAAATTGATTTAAACAGATGAAATGAACATGACAGCCTCCGGCTGGCACACAGGAGGATGATTACATCCTGTCATGTGAATTCATTCTGACCATATGAATCAATCATTTTAAACAGATGAAATGTCCATGACCGGGCATAATGCCGGACACACAGGTGCATGATTATCATCGTCATGGACATTCTATCTGACCTAATGAATCTAAAAATATAAACAGATGAAATAATGAGCAAGAAGGGAAGAATACAAAGACTTTTTGAAAACAAGGCCAGCCATGAGAAAGTCATGAGCCTGTTCCTGACCGCCGGCTATCCGGATCCGTCGGAAACGGTGGCGCTGGTCAGCGAACTGGAAGCATCGGGTGCCGACATATTGGAACTGGGCATGCCTTTCAGCGATCCCCTGGCAGATGGGCCAACAATCCAGTACGCCAGCAAGGTGGCCCTCGATCAAGGTGTAAACCTGGATTCCATTTTTGACATGATCATGGAAATCCGAAAGAGCTCACAGATACCCATTGTACTGATGGGCTATATAAATCCCGTTTTGAAATACGGACTTGATGCTTTTTTTTACAAAGCGAAAGCATCGGATGCAGATGGCATTATCCTTCCGGATGTTCCGCCGGGAGAATTCCCGGAAATCGAAGATCTCTGTCAAAAACATGGCATCGACCCGATACACCTTGTGGCACCCAACACATCCGACAGGAGGATGCAGGAAATTGACAGGGCCAGCCGGGGATTTGTCTATTGCGTTTCGGTCACCGGTGTCACGGGAGCGCGCGATGGAGGAGAAGTGAGTCGCTCGGTTTCCGGATTCATCCAGAGGGTTCGTAAAAACGTAACCCGAAACCCGGTCCTGGTCGGATTCGGGATCCGGTCCCATGCCGATGCCATGGCCGTATCAAATGAAACGGAGGGCTTTATTGTCGGCAGTGCGCTGATTGATTACATCCGCAGCATCTATCCCGGCCCGGATTGGATAAGAAAGACGGGTGATTTTGTGCGGGAGCTGAAATACGGCTCACAGATCCGGGAAGAATCACGTCATCCGTAAGACCTGGAGGGAGGCTGCAGCGACATGTTCAAAACGGCTGAGGATCACTGCATTCGCCCTTATATCATAAATGTCAGGCAAATTTCGTTATCCACCAGACAATTCAATCGATCCCTAACATATTACCTTACCACGTTGCTCATGAACCGTTTACCTGTTTACCTGACTGCGCTGCTCGGGCTCCTTCTATTCATCACTGCCTGCGACCAGGACTATCGCCGGTCCGCCCAGGGCGGCTTATCGGAAGTGCTGGTGGTAATGGACTCTACGCAATGGAACGGACCCGTTGCAGATGCCATCAGGGCTACTTTCGGCCGGGAAATGATGACCCTTCCACGTCCGGAAGAAAAATATGACCTCCGGTTCATGGATATCAGGACCAACAGGGATCTGGATTATGCCAAGAGCTTCAGGAATACCATATTTGCGGCTCCTATCGATGAAGAAAGCAATGTAGGCGCGTTCATTCGGGCCATTATGAGTGAGGATATCAAGCAGCGCATCGCCGAAGGCCGAAATTTCGCATTTCCGTTGCGCGACCGATGGTTCCGGGACCAGTGGACGCTTTTTCTTTCGGCACCGGACCAGCAGGCACTTGAACAAAGAATCCTTGATTCGGAGCGTTCCCTTGTGAGCAGTATTGACCAGGTAGAGCGGCAAAGGTGGAAGCGCCAGGTATACCGCAGGGGAGAGCAGGCGCATCTGGCCGATTCCCTGATGGAAAACCACGGATTCAGCATGCGGGTGCAGCATGATTACCGGATCGGGGTGGATACGACCGGATTTGTATCCATGCGCCGTTACCTTCATGACAATGACCGCTGGATCTGGTTCGCTTACAAGGAGGATTGGGAGGATGGCCTGGACGACATTGACCAGGAGTGGATCAACGCTGTCCGGGACAGCCTGAACCGGCAATTCATCCGCGGTACCCGGGATGAGTCCTACGTCACTACGGAATATCGTCCGCCCCGGGCCATAGAAACAGTCAGGACGCAGGTCAATGGCATGCCCGCTCTGGAAACAAGAGGAACCTGGCGCATGACCAATGACATCATGGGTGGACCGTTCCTCCACTATACCATTCTTGACGAGCATCAGAACCGGCTCTACATGATGGAGTTTGCCCAATTCGCCCCACGATACAGCAAACGCCGCTTTATGAATCAGTTCGAAGCCATGGCACATACCTTCGAAACGGATACGACGCGGGTTCCGGAACCTGTAGCCCTGAAATAAGGCCGGGAGCATCCTGTTTCTGTCCGTGTGTGCTGACGGATCATTCTGCTGGTACTGACAGATTTTTCCTGATGCACAGGGGGGGTATTATCCCATAGGCATTGGCGGGCAGGTTCAGGCGGGTTATCCTATAGGTATTGGCGGGTTATTTCACATGAACATGCGAAAATATCCTGAAACATAACCAGGATCCGGCATTTCCAATTCTGTGAGGATGCCTGCCCCACCCGGCAGGCGATCCCATACACCATGTCATAAAATATATTAATCAAAAGCAGCATGGTGTATAGATATCTTCACAAAAAATTCATGCTATTGCAGTTTTTTTTGGAGATAATAACCTGGTCATGCATCCGCACCTCAAATAACGCCTATGGAAGCTCTTGAACTGGCACGCTGGCAGTTTGGAATAACCACTGTCTATCACTTTATTTTTGTGCCACTTACACTTGGTCTCTCCGTCCTGGTGGCCATTCTGCAAACTTTTTACTACAGGACAGGGGATATCCACTACAAAA
The DNA here is from genome assembly GCA_007127695.1 of Balneolales bacterium. Classification (GTDB taxonomy): domain Bacteria; phylum Bacteroidota; class Rhodothermia; order Balneolales; family Natronogracilivirgulaceae; genus SKNL01. The sequence continues at coordinate 10,140 of SKYW01000056.1, forward strand.
TGCTCACCAAGTATTTTGGGAAACTGTTTGTAATCATATTCACCCTTGGTATTGTAACCGGTATCGTGCAGGAATTTCAATTCGGCATGAACTGGTCGGAATATTCCCGGTTCGTGGGGGATATTTTCGGGATTCCGCTTGCCATCGAAGCCCTGACTGCTTTTTTCATTGAGTCCACGTTCCTCGGGCTCTGGATTTTCGGGTGGACCCGCCTTCCGAAAGCCGTTCACCTTGCCTGTATCTGGCTTGTGGCCATCGCGTCCAATCTTTCGGCGATCTGGATCCTGATGGCAAACTCCTGGATGCAGGTGCCAGTGGGGTATGAGCTGGTCGGCGGCCGGGCCGAACTGGCCGACTTCATCGCCATTCTGCTGAACGAGCGGCTGCTTGTTCAGATGCCGCACACGATACTTGGCGGATTCATCACCGGTGGCATGTTAGTCCTGGGACTGAGTGCGTGGATGATCATCCGGAATCAACAGGCCGAGATCTTTCTTAAATCGGCAAAAATCGCACTGGTTTTCACCGCTGTTGCAAGTCTTCTCACTGCAACCACGGGACATGACCAGGCACAGGAGACCGTCAAGACCCAGCCGATGAAGATGGCTGCCATGGAGGGGCTCTGGGAAACCGAACAGCCGGCCAGCTTTTCTCTTTTTGCCGTCATCAACCAGGAGGAAGGGACCAGCAGCCGTGAAATACGCCTGCCATACATGCTCTCGGTACTGGCCCATAACAACCTGACCAGCGAAGTGCGCGGTATGAACGATTTGCAGGCCGAAATGGAAGAAAAGCACGGTCCGGGCGATTATCTGCCCCCGGTTGGCATCGTATACTGGAGTTTTCGCATCATGGTGGGGCTCGGCGTTCTGTTCATCATAGTGGCTTTCTGGGGGTTATGGCTCTGGTGGAAAGGGAAGCTGCAGGACAACCGCCTGTTCCTGAAAACCAGTATCGTCATGATCTTCCTCACGTTCCTGGCAAATACGGCCGGATGGATGGTAGCGGAAATGGGCCGCCAACCCTGGGTGGTATATGAACTGCTGCTGACAGCCGACGGTGTCTCCCCGTCGGTATTCAAAAGCTCGATCTGGATCACCATGATGGGCTTTACCCTTGTTTATGGTGTGCTTGCCGTGGCCGCATTCTACCTGGTATGGTATTTTGGCAAGCAGGGGGCACCCGAGGAGGAAGAAGGTACTGAAACCAATTTACACACGTACTAAAGGAGACGGAGATCATGGATTTACAAACATTCTGGTTCATACTCATTGCCGTCCTTTTTATCGGCTACTTCTTTCTGGAAGGGTTTGACTTCGGAGTCGGCATCTTGATGCCCTTCGTGAGCAAGGACGAAGTGGACCGCAGGGTGACCATCAACACCATCGGCCCGTTCTGGGATGCCAATGAAGTGTGGCTGATAACAGCCGGTGGTGCCATGTTTGCCGCGTTTCCCCACTGGTACGCCACTCTTTTCAGCGGATTTTACCTGCCCTTGTTCCTGATCCTGCTGGCACTGATCGTTCGCGCTGTTGGATTTGAGTTCCGCAGCAAAATGAAAGAGAAGTGGTGGCGCCTCACGGCAGATCATTTCATCTTCTGGGGAAGTGTGCTTCCCGCGTTTCTGTGGGGTGTCGCTTTCACAAACATCGTGATCGGTCTTCCGATCGGAGAGGATATGAACTTCACCGGAACTCTTCCTGCCTTGCTCAATCCCTACGCGCTGCTTGGCGGACTCGTTTCCCTGGTCATGTTCACCCTGCACGGTGCCATATTCCTGAGCTTGCGTACAACCGATGAGCTTAAGGTCCGGGTGGAAAAAACGGCTAAGATGATGTGGATTCCTGTAGGTGTCATCCTGCTCACCTTTGCCCTGCTCGGATACCGGCAGACCATCCTTTTCGATGAGTTCGGCATCATTCCGGGAACCCTGCCCATGATAGCCATCGTGTCCTTCGTCGCCGTCATCGTGTTCATGAATATCAACCGCTATGGCTACGCGTTTGCCGCCACCGGGGCAACCATTGTTTTCGGTTCACTGGTCGTTTTCCAGGGCATGTTTCCACTGGTGATGCCGTCCAGTCTGGATCCGGACTTTCATCTGACCATCTACAATGCATCATCAAGTGACCTCACCCTGACGATTATGTCGGTACTCGCAATTATTTTTGTACCCATCATTCTTGCCTACCAGGGATGGAGTTACTGGGTGTTCCGCGAGCGTGTCACCCGTGATGCCATCCCGCGGAGCTGATTTCGTTGATGACAGACTACAGCAGCAGCCATAAGAGACTGTTCCGCCGGGCGTTCGTACATCGGACACCCTGGGTCCTTATGGCGCTGCTGAGCTTTCTTTCGGCGGCGAGCATCATCGTACTGATGCATGGCTTAAGTGTTGCCATTGACAGTGTTTTCATGCAGGAAACACCGCTAGCGCTCATCCAGCCGACACTGGTACTCATCATCGGAGCCATAGCTGTCAGAGGAGTCCTGTTCTGGATCCATGAAATACTGGTTCAAAAAACTGCTTCAGAAATAAAAGCAAACCTTCGGCAGCAGCTGTTCGGCAAAATTCAACAACTGGGTCCCGCCTGGACCGAAACCCAGAACAGCGGGGATCTGGCCGCTACAGCGGTGGAAGGGGTGGAGAAACTGGATGCTTACTATGCCCGGTTTATCCCGGCAGCTATTCACATGACTGTTGTACCCATTGTAATTGTCATTACCGTTTTTCTCATTGACTGGCTCAGTGGACTCATCCTGCTGATCACTGGTCCGCTTATCCCCGTATTCATGTCCCTTATTGGCATGCGTGCCCGGCAGCAAACACAAAAGCAATGGGCTACACTACGCAATCTGAGCAGTCATTTTCTGGATGCGGTTCAGGGACTGAGAACGCTGAAGTTGTTTACCAGGGAGCATCGAAAACACGCAGAAATTGAGCACATCAGCGACCGCTTTCGTGTTTCCACCATGGGTGTGCTCAAAATTGCATTTCTTTCCGGCTTTGTCCTGGAACTGTTTGCCTCTATTGCAACAGCTCTGGTAGCCGTCGAAATTGGCGTTCGACTTATTGAGGGACACATTGGCTTTCAGGTCGGTCTTTTTGTGCTCCTGCTTGCACCGGAATACTACATGCCGTTTCGAATGTTCGGCGCTCAGCATCACGCCGGCATGGAAGGCACCGAGTCGGCGGGACGGGTTTTCGCTATCCTGGATACAAATGCTTTATCCGCAAAAGTATTTATAGACGGAAATAGTGATGAGCAGAGCTTATCATATTCTCAACAGTTTTTACAAAATGAATACTCAGAGCCAGTAAAATCTCAGGCTTATTTTAAGGATGAAGCAGCAACGGAAGAGCATGCAGGAAACCGGTCAGTCTCACTGGTATTTGATAATGTCACATTTACATATCCGGGCAAATCGTATCCAGTATTATCAAATTGTTCCTTTCTGTTACCCAGAGAGAAAAAAACGGCGCTTGTTGGAGTAACCGGCAGCGGCAAGACAACCATACTGAGACTGCTTACGCGTCAACTTGCACCTGACCGTGGATGGATTACGCTGGATGGCATGCCGGCGACGGGGACGGATGATGGCACATGGCTTGAAAAAATGGCGGTGGTCAGCCAGACCAACTGGTTTTTCGACAATACGATACTGGCAAATCTGCAGGCAGCACGTCCAAATGCCACTCACGAGGATGTTGTCCTGGCATCACAAGTTGCCGGAGCGCACGAATTCATTGAAAAGCTACCGGATGGATATCTTACCAGAACCGGTGAATTTGCCACACGCTTCAGCGGCGGCGAGCGGCAACGGATATCCATTGCCAGGGCGCTTCTCAAAGATGCCCCGATACTGATACTGGACGAGCCCTCATCGGCCCTGGATCCCGAAAGCGAAGAAAGGATAAACTGTGCACTGGATGAACTGATGGTCAACAAAACCGTTTTTCTGATCGCTCACAGACTTTCGACGGTTCGAAAAGCGGACAATATCCTTGTCCTTGAGGATGGGCGGATCACAGCGCAGGGAAGCCACAGCTATTTACGTGCAAATTGTAAACTGTATGAACAGATGGTATCTACATACACATCCTGAATATTAGAATCCCCGCAAGTAAGCCGTCAGTAAAAAACGACATGAATATCCACCTTGCATTATCACGGTTTTTAAAACGCTATCCATGGAGGATCACAGCGGCGGTCGTACTCGGGGCAGGAACCATACTGGCGGGGATCGGACTGCTTGCCAGCTCCGGCTACCTGATTTCCGCGGCTGCTCTGCGCCCGCCAATACTGGATCTCATGGTGATCATAGTTTCCGTTCGATTCTTCGGCATCAGCAGGGCTGTCTTGAGATATTCCGAGCGGCTGCTTTCACATGACATCACGTTTCGTCTGCTTCTGCAAATGCGGAGCCGTTTCTTCGGAGCTCTGAGCAATACTTCCGCGTCCCGTCTGCTGGGATTCCGTTCCGGTTCATTGCTTTCGTCCATAACATCCGACATTGACGAGCTTCAAAACTATTATGTTCGCGTATTCACACCAGTTATCGTTGCATTTCTTGTAACCCTGACGGCTTTCTTCTTTTTGAGGGCATTCAGTCCTGCAGCTGCCTGGATCACGCTGGCATTTCTGATGTTGAATGGTGTAGCAGTTCCTTTTGGAGTTCGGCGGCTTGCACGCGGACTGGGAGCCAGTCAACTCCGCCTTAGAAGTGAACTGTCTCACTTGTGGGTGGAACACAGTCAGGGAATACAAGATATTCGTCTATATGGTTTACATAATGCATATATTAAACGAAATGAGAAGCTGTGCAGCGAGATATCCAGGTTGGAGCGCAGGCAATCCACTGTAACCGGACTTCAGGATGGTCTGCACAACTGGATTCTTTTTTCAGCGGCAGCTGTTGCACTGTTCGCAACAGCACCCCTGGTCCTTGACGGTGCGCTGTCAGGGGTTATGCTGGCACTGGTCGTGCTGTCCGTGATGGCTTCCTTTGAGGCCACGCAAAACATGGGTACGGCTTTCCAATATCTTGAAACCACTGAGAGAGCGGCTGAAAATCTGTTATCACTGACCGGTGGAGAGCTTTCATTTGAAGACAGCGGCTTCGCGTCCCGAGGCCGAGACGGCATCAGATCCACGCAGGAATCAGGAACCCGTAACGTTCAGGAGGGGGTAAAAAGCCTGCTGTTTGACAACGTGAGTTTTTCTTACGGTGAGAACCTGGTGCTTGACAGCATTGGCTTTGATATACAAAGTGGGCAAAAGGCAGCTCTTGTCGGTCCTTCCGGCAGCGGAAAAAGTACGGTTGTCAACCTGTTGCTCAAATTCTATGAACCCGCCAGGGGTTTTGCGGCTATTGGGGATAATAAGCTCTCGGATATTTCGCCCGGGCAGATCCGCTCCATGCTTGCAATAGTGGATCAGTACACATATCTCTTCCAGGACTCACTTCGAAACAATTTGAAAATAGCCCGGGAAAATGCGGATGACCGGGATATTCTCCAATCGTTGCAGGATGCCCATTTATGGTCCTGGTATCAGGGACTTGAAAACGGGCTGGACACACAGCTTGGAGAGCACGGCAAGCAACTTAGCGGAGGCGAGCGCCAGAGAATGGCCATTGCCAGGGCTTTGCTCAGGAATTCACCCATCTGGATACTGGATGAACCGACCGCCAATCTGGATACCATCACGGAAAAATCGATCGTAAAAATCATCCGGCAAGTCACAAGAAATCGTACAGCGTTGTGGATTACCCACAGACTTGTTCAAATGGAATATTATGATCGCATTTATGTGCTGGAAAATGGCAGGATTTCAGAGAGAGGGCGACATCACCAGCTCATGCGCAGGAAGGGTTGGTATTCGGACGTGATACGCCTGCAGGCGAATATGCTGAAAGAAGAGATAGAAACAGCATAGCATTGGCTGTCAGATAGGAGATCGACCAAGGGGCTCAGTCCATGGACATGGTGTTGCTGTCGGCAATCCTGCGGTATTCCACGTATTCGTCGGGGGTCAGATCGGCAAACATGTAGTTGAGCGGATCCACAGGTCGTCCGTTCCTGACCACCTCGTAATGGAGATGCGGACCACTGGTAACGCCGGAGTTTCCACTCCGGGCCACAATCTGTCCGCGTTCCACTTTCGTCCCGGGTCGTAAACCGTCAGCCAGGTCGGAAAGATGGGCATATCTTGTTTCATAACCGTGACCATGGTCAATGACCAGAAGCAGTCCGTATGTCCGCCAGCGCCGTGCTGATTTAACAACGCCATCACCGGTGGCATAGACCGGGGTGCCGACCCTTGCCCTGAAGTCCACCCCCTCATGCATACGCTTGTAACCGAGAACCGGATGAGGGCGCATTCCGTATCCGCTAAGGATAATACCGGAGGCCGGACGGATGGCCGGGATGTTTCTCATCAGCTCCTTGTTCTGGTTGTAATGAGCTTTTATCTCCTCGAAGCTGAGTTTCTGTATGTTGATGCGGCGTTCAATGCTCTCAAGGTTACTGGCAGTCCAGCGAAGCAGATCGGATGATGGTTCACTGTAGGCATCAAAACGGGAATAGATATCGGCCCCGCCAACACCAGCCTGACGCTCGTCATCGGAGATTGGGTCAACTCCAAGCATGGTCCGGTAGATATCGTTATCCATGCTTGCAATCATGGCTATCTGCTGATCCAGGTGTTCAATGCTTTTACGTGTTTCGTAGAGTTGATCGTAGAGCACCTTGTTTTCTGCCTTCAGGGCTATTTCAGCTGGGGATCCAACAGAAAAAGAGAGAAAGGAGAGGGTGACGGCTGTAACGACAGCGCCCACCAATATCCACAGGCTGAGCGTATAAATGACACGCTCGGCCAATCCATATGTCACGGGAATGAACTGGCATTCCTTTTCGTCGTAGTAGAAGTAATTTTCCAAAACCTGGTTTGTCTTGAAATCCTATGGGGCTTCGTCAGGGCAATATTTAATACGGAAAAGATATTATTATTGTGTAAGAATACAAAACAAAGGATGTAAGTTGTTGTTTTATCTATTCCAGATCCCCTTCAAAATATTCAACGGCTCTCTGGATGACCGGACTTCCAGCCTTTTTACCGGCAATCCGGTCCTGGATTTTCTTCTGGAAGGCCTGAGCGGCATCATATCCGTAGTGGGAGAGAAGATGATTCATGGCGATGACTTCGGCAATGACGGTAATGTTTTTGCCGGGTGTAATCGGCAGGTTGATCGTTGGGATGTCAATGCCCAGGACAGAGATATTCTGCCGGTTGAGTCCGGTACGGTCCACGTGCTGGGACTCATCCCACAGACTGAGTTCCAGGATCACTTCCACCCGTTTCTGGTAACGGATCGCCCGGATGCCGAACATGGACATCACATCCACGATGCCGAGTCCCCGTATCTCCATGAAATGTTTGTTGATTTCGGTAGGGGAGGCGATCAGCACATTGCTTTTTTTTGTCAGGATGATAACATCGTCGGATACTACGCGGTGGCCCCGTTCCACCAGATCAAGCGCCACTTCGCTCTTACCGATGCCGGATTTGCCTGAAATAAGGATACCGACGCCGTATACATCCACCATGGATCCGTGTACCATGGTCTGTACGGCGAACTGATCTTCGAGGAAGTCACGTACCAGAAACATGAAATGGGTTGTCTCCATGGGCGTCTGGAAAACCGGCACACCAGCTTTTTCGGCGAGTTGCAGAAAGGAATCGGGCAGCGTATTGTTATCGGTCAGGAAGATAACCGGAACAGGGAATTTGGTGATTTCCAGAAAAGCCCTGAGGCAGACATCTTCACCGATATGATCGATGTATTTCCGTTCGCTGTTGCCGATAACCTGGATTCTCTGGTGGGAATAAAGATCTACGTAGCCGGCAAGGGCCAATCCGGGCCGGTGCAGGTCGGTATCGGTGATCTTGCGTTCGGTGGAGAAGGATTCCGATGTACAGGGACGGATGTCGAGGTTGAGCTTGGTACGAAGCTGCTCAACCAGAAAAGAGACGCGGATATTCTCTTTTCTGGGAACAGCCTGTATGTTTTTGTATGGCATTATTGTAAATATGACGTACAGAATACCTGATCAAACGTGGCCAGGTGTCAGTTGCGGGAAAATCGTTTGTCTTTGTATTTGAGTAGTTGACGGCGCATGTTATCCACTGCAGAACGCACAGCCTGCTCATATGCCGGCCCTGCTTCCGTGGCTTTTAGCAGGTCCTGTTTGACCTTGACCGTAAGTTCCGCCTTGGCCGGGTGATCGTTATCCGGGGATGGTTCCAGAACGATATCGCAGGAGTAGATCCTGTCGAAAAAACGTTTCAGTTTATTAATCTCCTCGGTAGTGAAGTCCTGGAGATTTTGGCTTGCTTCAAACTTTCGGGCTGTGAAATTGATATTCATTATCTGAGATGGATTAGGGTTTATGTTGAAATGGAGGATGTCACAAAACGACTGAAAAAACAAACAGGGTTTTCATTCTGAATCAGGGGTATCTGCGCGCGGATGTGCTGTCCGATAGACATTGCGAAGGTGTTCCACGCTGGTCCCCGTGTAGATTTGAGTAGCGGCCAGGTCGGCGTGTCCCAGGAGTTCCTTGATGACCCGTATGCCGGCTCCACGGTCGAGCAGGTGGGTTGCGAAGCTGTGCCGCAGGACATGGGGACTTTTTTGGCTGACTTCGCATACGCGCGAAAGGTAATGTGACACCTTTCTCTGGATCAGTCTTGGATAGACTCTTTTCCCGGAATCGGTGAGAAATAGCGCCTTCAGATCGTCCTGTCCGGTTTTGGAGCCTGTTAGCTGCGGCCTGTCCGCGAGGTAGTTGCGCAGTGCCGTGGATGCGGGATCTCCGAATGGGATGATGCGTTCCCTGGCGCCTTTCCCAAATACCTTGACCCGTTTTCGGTTCAGATCGACATCGGAGGTGTTCAAACCGACCAGTTCCGAAAGCCTCATACCTGTACTGTAGAGGAGTTCCAGAATGGCCAGATCCCTTTTGCCGGCCGGACTGTCGGTTTCGATTGTTTCCATCATGAGTCCAAGTTCGTCCGCACGTACTGTTTTTGGCAGACGATGCTCTTTCTTGGGATTCATGAGCATATGTGCCGGATTGTGGGGGATCTGGCCTCTTTTGTACGCAAATTTCAGGAATGAACGGACTGATGCGGTTTTCCTTGCGAGTGTGGATTTGGCAGCCTTTGAAGACATGAGGGAGCCAAGCCAGAGTCGAATCATGAGCCGGTCGATTCGGTTATAGTCCAGATCTACAGCCTGTATTTCCCATTCCCTGCAACAGAAATCCAGAAACTGGCGGATATCACGTTGATAGGCTTCCACGGTCTTTGAGGAAGCATTACGCTCAATTTCAAGATATCTGATAAAGCGGCCGAGCAGGAGGAAGTCACTCATAATCCGTCATTCCTGTATTCATCCTTCTGATAAGATAATCAAAGCATCTTCATTTAAAAGCAGAAATTCTTAAAAGTTGAAAAAATATGTAAGGAAACGGGATCTCGTTGCTCCTTAGAAATACCTGTTAACGAACATGTTGCTTGAATCGAAAATAAAACCATGGATAAAACCTGAGATACTATGAAAATTTCCGATGATCATATGAAAGAGTCGTCATACCGCCAAATGGACATAGCTGTTGGTGTCCTCATCAGGCACATTCTTGAGATACGAAATGTCACAGAGTGGGCTACCTTCATGGGTTACTCCCGATCCCATTTTTGCCGCAGTTTTAAAAAACGGTTTCAGGAGAACCCAAAGATGGTGCTTAGGAGGGCACGTTTCAGAAAAGTCTGCAGGGTAATCCAGTCGGACTGGTCGGCTACCGCCTACAAGGTGGCCCTTGAATCCGGTTTCGAAAATGACAAGGCGCTTCACAAGTTCATCCAGAGGAATTTCAACTGGGGGTTTCTTTCTTTGAAGGACGAGTTAAAGCGCAATGCTTTCCGATCCAGGAAGATTATCTCTTTTGCGGCAGAATCAGATTATGAATATATCATCGGCCCCCGTCAGAAACGAAAGGAGCAAGAAAAAGAACAAAAACAACAGAAAAGAGTGGATCCGCAGCAACAAAAAAGACAGCAAAAAGGACGCGCGCAGCCAGGATATCCAAAATGGCAAGGCGATTCAGACAGGCCGTCCTTTCCAGGTGGGGCCGCTCTTTAAAAGACGATCGTAGATAACTACGAAAGCCAGCATATGGAACCAGAGTATACCCGGCAAGTACAAAAAAGCAGCAGAAATTGGCCAATTCAAAAACTTTGAAACCCAAAGTCGTTGTATTAAAGCAACCAGAACAACCAGGCCTGACAGTGTTGCGATCAGGAGCTGGTCGTACAGATCCGGGATACCGGTAAGTGCTGCAATCAGAACAATTGCGGGTAGCACATAAACCGTGAAGTGCAGGAGCCATGCGAGGACAAAGGGTGGAATGCTGTAGTTGAAACCGGCAAAGAAATTTTTACGGAATCCATTGAAGATTTCGGAAGGGTTGCGATACATACGGCACCACAGTCTGTCCGTACCGTGGAACATCCGCATGGTTTTTCCATTTCGGACGACCATTTTTGCCAGAGTGACATCTTCGACTACCTGGTCTCTAACGGCTTCATGTCCGCCAATTTCCCGGTATGTTTCTCTTTTGAAGATCATGCACTGTCCACATGCGCTTGCAAACATGGGTTTCACTTTCTGGCGCAGGTTTCGGAACGGTATCCAGATCGGCGCCCGATAACTGTAAAGTGTTGGCAGATAGGTGGCCACAGTGGCATAGACTGACGATACGACGGTTTTTTCCAGAAGTGACTCCATGATCTGATGAGGCCAGACCGTAGCAAAATCAAGTTCGAATCTATGGATCCCGTCCATGACCGATGTGATGGCATCGGCGGCAAGCCAGGTATCGGCATCAAGAAAGATGTAAATGTCGCCACGGGCATGTCCGGCCAACTGGTGGCAAGCCCAGTTTTTTCCCAGCCAGCCCTCCGGTCTTTCCAGGGAAGAGTGGACAGTGACGTGAATATCTGATGACGGATCGTCCCGCATACGGGATTTCATAGCATCACGGAAGTTTTCGGCAATTTCCCTGGTGCTGTCTTCGGACTGATCATCCAGAATGTGGATATCCAGATGGGGCCAGTCCTGTTTCCCGAGGCTATTCAGCAATTTTGGAAGATTGCTTTCCTCGTTGCGGGCTGGGATTAAAATGGAAACCCGGTCAGGTTCTGGAAAGGTTTTACCGGATATTTCCGAGGCGGGCATTATTGTTCTGGTGTCCATATCGGCCAAGCCAAGGAAGTGACTGCGATTGTGAATCAGAATCAGGGAAGTAGTAAAAAGGAAAAAAACTCCAAAAGCAAGGAGCCAGATAAGGTAGACATCCATTGGTGTGCGATGTCAGTTAATGGTTTCATTTCCCTTGAGGAACAGTGACCGGTCGCTTCCAAGGTATTCGCTGTCAAAAATCATTCCGGCCACCCACTCCTTGACATCGGCGACGTCAGTGACTTCATTGTCGATCCGGAGCATGGCATATTCAATCAGGCGCTCCATTCGTCTGGGGTCCAGTATGCCAATGTAATAAAGTTCCAGTATGTAGCCATAAGCGTCTGATGAGATGCGGGCTCGTTCATTGGGATGGAGCACCCGTGGCGCAGGCAGGTTTTTCATTTCAGCCTGTTCCCCGACAAGTTCGCCCGATTCGTGCTTCTGAATCAGCCAGGAATAGGCGGCACTGATTTCCGAGTGATTATAGCCACGCAACTTATCAAGCTTTATATCCTTGAGCTTGGCGCCAATATGGATCCTTTTGACCAGATATATAATCAGATCGATAACGTTGTTTTGCATTCAATAATCCAGATAAAGCGTAATGTATTTGTTTTCCAGGGAGTGCATGTGGCTTCGCTGTGAGTCCGTTTCATCATCATAGCCAACCAGGTGCAGCAAACCATGTATGACTATTCTCAGCACTTCTGTGTCGAAGGCCACGTCAAGTTCCTCAGACTGGCGTCGTATCTGAGGGGCACAGCAAAAAAGTGTTCCTTCCACCGGGTCATCATTTTCATGATAAGGAAATGTTATGATATCTGTTACATAGTCGTGTCCGAGATATCGCCGGTTCATCTCCAGGATATCACTATCGTCCACAAAAACCACTTCCACATGGAGAAAATTCCTTTTTTCATATTCCTGGACAAGAGCTATGAGACGCCGAAGCTGATCGCCTGAAAACGGGATGTTCTCATCGGTCTGGTTAAAAATCTCAAATGACGGAGGATTCATCAGGAGCAATTGCAATAGCCAGGGTTTTTACGACAATGCCAGCTCAATCATCGTCAAAATTGAATCCTTCAAAATCGATGGACTCGGTAAGGGACAACGCGACACTGCACATCATCACCTCGGGGGGCAATTTGGTAAAGTCACCGCTCAGAAGAGAGTCGTTCACATTGGCATACAGACTGCAACCAGCTTCTTTTTCAATGATAAGACCTGATATTTTGGAACCATCTTTTCCAAAAAACGTGATTTGATGAAGCATTTCACTGGCTACGAACGCGGTACAGTTATGCAGCTGGAGAAATGTATCCTGCGTGTAGACGGAGATAAGGTTGACAGTTTCATCATCAATCAGCAGCCCAATGTGGATTTCAAGAGCCATCTTCCGGTTTGATTCCGTATTGGTAATCTCAAATCGGTAAACACTGCCGCTTTTTTTGGGCTCAGAACCAAGAACTTTGGCTATTGTGGAAATATTTTCCTCAGTGA
>SKYW01000277.1 GCA_007127695.1 Balneolales bacterium
CAGGAACGCAGCTCCACCGAAAACATACTGCCGAGCTGCTTCAAAATTTTCTGAATGACGGGATCCACATCCTTTATGGTCAATGTCTTGGAATTATCCTGAAACGTCAGACGAAAAGCAACGCTTTTTTGATGTTTTTCCAGTGAGCCGCCTTCGAAGACGTCAAAAACTTCGACATTCACGAGCTGTGCGCCGGCTGTTTGCTGCATGGCGGACATCATGTCTCCGGCGGCGATCTGTTTGTCTGCCACGAGTGCGAGATCAAATTCGAAGCTCGGGAAACGTGAAACCGGGCGGTAGACGTTAGCGGCAGCCTTCCTGGCGATCTGCTCCAGCAGTCCGATATTCAGTTCGGCTGAAAAGGCAGCTGATTCCACCTCAGTATATTTTTTCCAGGCATCGTCTACCTGAAAAAGGGAGCCGATTACGGTTTCGTTGTTATCTCCGGCATGTTCCGTTACCAGGTCAAGATGTGCTCCTGATTTTTTCCATCGGGTCTGGTCGAGGATGCCAAGCCGGGTGAGCACGGATTCCACCAGTGCCTTAAGGTCGAACAGGTCGAAGGGTCTTGCCGGTTCTTTCCAGTGCTCCGTATGGATATTTCCGGCAACGCCCATGTGCAGGTGTGTGGCTTCATGAACACCTTCGATCCAGGTTCCGCCTTCACTGTCGCGGCGGAAAATGTTGCCGATTTCAAAAAAGCGCACACCGGCTGCTCCCCGGTTGAAGTTGTAGGCCGCTGAGCGCAGGAACCCGTACATAAGCTGCGTACGCAGCAGTGCCTGGTCTTTGGTGATCGGATTGAGGGTGGGCACCACCACGGACGGGCCGCCAAGCGCATCCATAAACCGTTCGGGCAGGAGGCTGTTGGTGTAGATCTCTTTGAGGCCGGCGCTGACAGCCGCCTGGCGCACCTTCTCGCGGAATTGTTCGCCAAACGGGACTGGTTCGGGGTTGGCTATGGTGATGCGTTCCGGGTCCGGGATATTGTTGTAATCGTAGATACGCGCCACTTCCTCGATCAGGTCGATCTCGGTGGTGACATCCGGGCGGAACGTGGGCACAGTGCATTTCCAGACGAGGGGGTCGGATGACTCCTCCTGGGTTGCGAACTCCAGCCGGTTGAGGATTCCGGTGACTGTTTCCGGGGCTATGATGGTGCCGAGCAGGTTGCCGAGGCGATCGTATCGCAAAGGTACGGAGAGCGGTTCCGTTTTTACAGGGTGCACATCGGAGATGCCTTCGATGGTGCCGCCGCACAGTTCAAGGATCAGCTCCGCGCAGCGAAGTGCGGCGTCTTTGGTTATGGATGGGTCCACGCCGCGCTCAAAGCGGTAGGAGGAATCGGTTTGCAAGCCCAGGGCGCGTGATGTCTTTCGGATGCCCACCGGCTCGAACCAGGCCGACTCGATCAGCAGGTCGGTCGTTTCTTCGGATATTTCCGAGTTGACCCCGCCCATGACGCCTGCCAGGGCGACCGGCTTCTCGCCGTCGCAGATGAACAGGGAACCGGCGGGAACGGTGCGTTCCAAATCGTCAAGCGTAGTGAATTTCGTTTCACCGGGGAAGGAGCGCACATCGATCTTTGCCCCGGCCAGTTTCTCCAGGTCGAAAGCGTGCAGTGGCTGGCCCAGTTCATGAAGCACGAAATTGGTGATGTCGACCACATTGTTCAGGGGGCGCAGGCCGATGGATGCAAGATGCTGTCTAAGCCATTGGGGTGACTCACCGATGCTCACGCCGCGCATGATAATGCCCACATACCGGTGGCATTTGTCCGTGTCCGTGATGCGGACGGTCTCTTCGCCAAGCTGGCGGGTCACTTCGGGGATCTGATCCAGTGGCTTTTTCAGCGTTGCTCCGGTCACGGCGGCCAAATCCCGGGCCACGCCGAGATGGCAAGTGGCATCCGGTCTGTTTGGTGTCAGTCCGATTTCAAAAACGGAATCCGGTGCCGAACCTGCCACGTCTGCGAACGGTGTTCCCGGAGTTAAGCTGTCGTCCAGCACCATGATGCCGCTGTGGTCATCACTCAAGCCGAGTTCATCCTCGGCGCAGATCATGCCGGCGGATTTCTGTCCGCGAATTTTGGCCTTGCGGATCTTGAACGGCGAACCGTCCGGCAATGGGACGGGAAGCACGGAGCCGACCGTTGCCACGGGCACTTTCTGTCCAGCCGCCACATTGGGTGCCCCGCAGACGATTTGGGATGGCTCTTCCTGACCGATATCCACCCTGCAAACCACAAGACGGTCGGCGTCGGGGTGTGGCTGTACATCCAGCACCTTGCCTACGACGATACCGTCAAACTGTGCGCCGGTCTGTTCAATTTCTTCGACTTCCAGTCCTGTGAGCGTGAGTTTTTCGGCCGCATCCTGCGGCGAAGACATTTTTGAGAGATATCGTGATAACCAGTTGTAGGATACTTTCATCGGAGTGAAAACAGATTAATACTCATTGCCGGTTTGCCGCAGGCTCTGTCGCCATACGGTTTGCCGTACCGTGTTGGTTGCATACATGGATTTCAGGGAAACTGATTCAGAAATCGCACATCATTGTCGTAAAGCAGACGGATGTCGTCAATTTCGTAGCGCGACATGGTGATGCGTTCGACACCCATTCCAAATGCAAAGCCGGTCCACACTTCCGGGTCAACGTCAACGGCTTCAAGTACATTGGGGTGGACCATCCCCGCTCCCAATATCTCCATCCACTGACCGGGTCGGTTACCGGTTTCCCACCAGATATCCATCTCCAGGCTGGGTTCGGTGAACGGGAAGAAGGACGGGCGGATGCGATACTTCAGGTTTTTTCCGAACAGGTGTCCTGCAAAAGTGATAAGGGTGTGTTTCAGATCGGCCAGGCTGACGTTCTTGTCGATATAAAGGCCTTCCACCTGGTGGAACAGGCAGTAGGATTTTGCGGTGATGGATTCGTTGCGGTAGACACGTCCGGGCATGATGGCACGCACCGGGGGCTTCTGCTCTTTCATCAGACGGATCTGGACGGGGGAGGTGTGTGTGCGCAGCACCAGGTCGCGGGAGGGGTCCTCATCGTCCTTGCGGATGAAGAAGGTGTCCTGCATGTCGCGGGCAGGGTGTTCAGGGGGGAAATTCAGTGCGGTAAAGTTGTGGAAATCGTCCTCCAGTTCCGGACCGTCCGCAATCGTAAAGCCAAGCCGGTAGAAAATATTTTTGATCTCTTCCAGTGTCTGGGAGAGCGGATGGGTGGAACCGGTGGGAAATGGCGGCGGCGGGAGTGTGGGATCGTCGGTGGCAGTGATGTCGGCCGTTTTGCCTGCGGACAAGGCCGCTTTTGCTTCATCAAAGCGGGTTTTTGCAAGCTGTTTAAGTGCGTTCAGTTCCTTGCCGATCCGGGCCCGGTCCTGCGGCTCGGCTTTACCGATGCCTGCCAGGAGTTCGGTGATGATGCCTTTTCGGGAGAGATAGGTGAGCCGGAACGCTTCAATGGCCTCTTCGGTGTCGAGGTTATACGACGAGATGTCGTTTTTTACTTTTTCGATATCGGAAATATTCGCCATGACGGGACAGATCGGTACGGGTAACGGAATGAAAGGTTCCAAACATAAAAAAACCGGCAGCATCGTGGAAGATACTGCCGGTTTTATTTCAGAATCGGCTTCAGGATTTCTTCTGAGCGGCTTCCACAACTGCGGTGAAGGCCTGTGGATCGTGAACTGCGAGGTCTGCGAGCACTTTCCTGTTGATCTCCATGTCATGGGATTTCATGGCACCCATGAATTTGGAATAGGTAGTCCCGTTCAGACGGGCGGCAGCGTTGATTCGAGCGATCCAGAGTTTTCTGAATTCTCTTTTGCGGACTCTCCTGTCGCGGTACTGGTACTGAAGGGCTTTTTCCACTGCGTTCTTCGCGACAGTGTAGACCTTGCTTCTTGCACCCCAGTAGCCTTTCGCCTGGTCCAGGACCCTTTTACGACGGCGACGGGAAGCCACATTATTGGTCGATCGTGGCATTTGTTCAGTAAGTTAATGGTTCGAAAAAATCAGGAATTGGGAAGCAGACTGCGCATACGCGGCAAGTCGACCTTGGCAACCAGGGTTGGCGTACGCAGGTTGCGCTTCCTCTTGGATGATTTTTTGGTGAGTATATGACTGGCGTACGCCTTCTTCCGCTTCAGTTTACCGGTGGCGGTAATCTTGAAGCGCTTCTTGGCGCCGCTTACGGTTTTCATTTTAGGCATAATTAACCCGAAAATTGGTTAAAAATTTGCAAGTACCAAAGTTAAAAAAAAAGCAGTTCACCAGCAACTTTTATATGGTGAATTAGCACTTTGCCAGATAATGAAGGCCGGAAATGGTGATAGCGTCTCTCCGGATGCCTCAGGAACCGGGCCCTTTGGCCGGAGCGACCACCATGGACATTCTTTTGCCTTCCAGTTTCGCTGGTGTTTCCACTTTCCCGAAATCTTCCAGATCAGTGGCAAGGCGATCCAGCAGCTTCTTACCCTGGTCACTGTAGATGATGTCCCGACCTTTGAACTGAACGGTTGCCTTCACCTTGTTTCCATCTTTCAGGAAGCCTTCGGCATGGCGCCTCTTGAATTCATAGTCGTGGTCATCAGTCTGTGGTCGAAAGCGCAATTCCTTGAGAACAACGACATGCTGTTTCTTTTTCGCTTCCTTTTCTTTCTTCTTTTTCTCGAAAAGGTACTTTCCGTGATCCATGATCTTGCATACGGGGGGATCGGCGTTGGGTGCCACCTCGACGAGATCCTTGTTCAGGTTCAATGCCATTTCGATGGCCTCTTTAACAGGCAGTATGGCGTGCTCGTTATCGGGTTTGATAACGCGAACCACATCAGCCCGTATACCCTCATTCACTCGCTCTTTTGGTGTTGACTTGCGAACGGGATAGCTTTTGAATCGTTTTCCGATGGTTGTTTCTCCTGTTTGGTTGCTGTGAATGTTGTCGCGTGAGTGCGGACAACAACAGCGGGTACTTCCCCGCTGCATATAATGGGAATGTTGCTGAATCGGTCACTCCGTTTCCGGCAGTGCCTTTTCATTTACTTCCCTCTTAATTATCGAAAGAAATTCTGAAAAATTAAAGCTTCCAAGATCACCTTTTTTGTGCTTTCGTACGGAAACTGTGCCGCTTCTCATCTCTTTTTCACTTACAATGAGCATGTAGGGTATCTTGGAAGTTTCCGCATTCCGGATTTTTGCCCCGATCTGTTCGCCTCTTTTATCGATGGATACCCGGATTCCGGCATCGGCGAGCTGTTTCCGGTACGTCTCGGAAAAATCATTGAACTGATCGGAAACCGGTATGATTATCGCCTGCTGCGGACTCAGCCAGACCGGGAAGTTTCCCGCAAAATGCTCGATCAGGATACTGGTGAACCGCTCCATGGAACCAAAGGGCGCCCTGTGGATGATGACGGGACGGTGTTTCTGATTGTCAGAACCCACATAGGTCAGATCGAACCGCTCGGGCATGACATAATCCACCTGCACTGTTCCGAGCTGCCACTTCCTGCCGAGGGCATCCTGGATAATGAAATCGATCTTCGGGCCGTAAAAACTTGCTTCCCCTTCGTCAATCCGGTATTTCAGCCCCATTTCATCCGCTGCCTCCTTGATCTCCTTTTGGGCGCGGTCCCACAGAGCCCGTTCGCCGCCAAACTTCTGGTCGTCATCGTCCCGGAAGGACAGGCGGATGTCGATGGGCATATCGAACGTAGAGAATACAAATTGCGTGAGATCGATGCAGTTGATGATCTCATCCTTGAGCTGGTCGTTGGTGCAGTAGATATGCGCATCGTCCTGGGTGAAACCGCGCACCCGGGACAGCCCGTTGAGTTCGCCGGACTGTTCGTAGCGATAGACGGTTCCGAATTCCGCAAGGCGCACAGGCAGGTCGCGATAGCTGTGCATTTCATTGTCATAGATGCGATGGTGATGCGGACAGTTCATGGGCTTGAGCAGGTATCCCTCATCATCCACCTGCATGGGTGCAAATTGTGAATCCTTGTAATAGGGATAGTGACCGGACGTGCGGTAGAGTTCGAGATTCCCGATGTGCGGAGTGATCACTTCCTGATAACCGCGGCGCAGCTGCTCTTCCCGCAGGAAAGCTTCTAGGGTTCGCCGGAGGATGGTGCCTTTCGGCAGCCACATCGGCAGGCCGCTTCCCACCATGCGGTCGATCATGTAGATGCCAAGTTGCGGGCCAAGTTTTTTGTGATCCCGTTTTTTGGCTTCTTCCATCTGATGAAGGAAGGCATCCAGCATGTTTTTTTTCGGGAAGCTGATGCCGTAGATCCGGGTGAGCTGTTTGCTTTTGACATCCCCGCGCCAGTAGGCGCCGGCGGTGTTCGTCAGTTTGACGGCCTTGATGGCACCGGTGTCCGGTATGTGCGGACCCCGGCACAGGTCGGTGAAGTTGCCCTGTTTGTAGAAACTGATGGTGCCATCCTCCAGGCCTTCCAGCAAATCCAGCTTGTAGGGATCGTTTTTTTCCCTGTAGTGAGCTACGGCCTCTTCTTTCGGGATCTCAAATCGATCGAACCGGTTTTTCTGTCGCGCCAGCTCCTGCATTTTCTCTTCAATGGCGGGTAGGTCCTCTGAGCTGATCGTACGGTCACCGAAATCGATGTCGTAGTAGAATCCCTGCTCGATAGGAGGGCCGATCCCCAGTTTGACGCCCGGGTAGAGCGCCTCGACGGCTTCCGCCATCACGTGCGCCGAAGAGTGCCAGAACGCCAAACGTCCGTCTTCATCGTCCCAGGTGTTGATGGTGATATTACCACCGGAAGTGAGCGGCCGGTGCAGGTCCAGTACGGTATTGTCCACCGTGATGCTCAGGGCTTCACGGGCCAGGCGTCCCGAAATAGACTTCGCAATTTCGTGTCCGGTAACTCCGCGATCGAACGTCTTCCGGCTTCCATCGGGAAAGGTGAATGTGAGTTTCTGGTCGTTGTTCTGGTCTGACATGTATTCGGTTAACGTTTATCGGTAGCTTTGAAAAGTGGAAAATTGTAACAATATACGGTTTGATACAACGAATATCCGGGAAGTAACGGAAATGGCCGGATATGCGTATGTGATATACGTATGGATTCACTGTTCATATGTGATACAGTTTATTCGGCACATCATACGTTGAAGCGGAACAGCATGACATCGCCATCCTTGACAGTGTAGCCGCGTCCTTCGGAGCGCATTTTGCCGGCTTCCCTGGCCGCTGCCTCCGATCCAAGCTGGTCAAAGTCCTGGAAGGATATGGTTTCCGCCCGGATGAAGCCTCTTTCGAAATCGGTATGGATGACGCCTGCAGCCTGCGGCGCCTTGGTTCCCCCGCGGATCGTCCATGCGCGCGCCTCTTTTGGACCCACGGTAAAAAAGGTGATGAGTCCGAGCTCCCGGTAGGCAGCTGATATAAGCC
>SKYW01000237.1 GCA_007127695.1 Balneolales bacterium
AGACAGAACGCCGCCGATCAGCAGAAGCAGAAACCCAATGGTGAATGCCGAAAGACTGAACATGTTTCTCCAATAGGCACGACGCACCCTGTAATTGCGCTGCAGCATCCATCCAAGAAACGATTTGTACCCTTCAATGAACTCCGGCAGGATTTTTCCGGTGAAGACCAGACTTAACGGTTTGACTACAAGCCGGTAGGTGATGACAAAAAAGAGCACGATAAGCACCAGCACCACCAGGGTGATGTAGTTGTTGATCCCAATCACGGCAGCGGCAATGATAACGGCTGCCAGTATGGTTCCTTTCATGAGCCGGCTCTTTCCCCGTTTTTTCTCCGTGCTGAGCCTGACAAAAAAGCCGGTCAGGGACGGATAGATTACCAGTGCAATGAAGAGCGAACTCAGCAACACGATGATCAGGGTCATCGGCAGGTAGCCCATGAATTTTCCGATGATTCCCGGCCAGAATAGCAGGGGGAGGAAAGCGGCAACAAGTGTGGCCGTGGAGGCCAAAAGAGCATAACCCACTTCATTCGCACCCAGACGGGCCGCTTCAAAACGCTCATGGCCCTGCTCCCTGAACCGGTAGATATTCTCCACGATCACCACGGAATTGTCCACAAGAAGACCCAGGGCAATGATGAGACTGAACAGGATTACGAAGTTGATCGTGAGTCCCATGATCGTCATCACCAGAAAACCGGTGAATATGGCAAGGGGAACCGCCGTTCCCACCAGCAAGGCATTCCGGATACCCAGGAAAAAGACCAGGACCAGAACCACGAACAACATCCCGCTGATGATGCTGTTTTCCAGGTCCGTGATCAGATTTCTGATATCATCACTGGCATCATTGGTCAGCACGATCTGCGTGCCGGCAGGAAAGCCGAAGTCGGCCAGCACCGCGTTCACCTCCTCGGAAATTTCCAGGATATTGGATCCGGATCGCTGCTTGATGTCCAGGCTGACCACCGGGTTCTCCCGGATCTCCTCAACCGGAATCGGGATCAGGTCGCCATTATCATCCTCAATCCGGTAGGCCGTGAGCCGGGCATAGCTTTCCCTGTCCTTGAAACCATAAACCACCTCGGCCACATCCCGGACATAGACCAGGCCCAAGGGTGTCGGACCGCCATTGTTTCCGCCACCTCCCCGCCACCGGCTGGCGGTGCAAAAATGACAAGATCCTCAATTTCATTGGGATGCTGAAACTCACCTGTAATGCGAAGCAGGTAGGACAGCCGGTCCACATCCACATTCCCCCCCGGAATGGTCAGGTTCTGGGCCTGTATGGCGCCAATGATCTGCTGAAATGAAATATTGTAGCCCTTCATGGCATTCAGGTCGACGTTGACCTGTACTTCGCGCTCCAGGCCGCCGATCACATCCACCTCGCGCACACCCGGTATGGTCTCAAGCGCATCCTCCAGGCGTTCGGCAATCTGGGTCAGCTGCGCCATTGAGTAATCCGCAGCAAGGTTGATGGTCATGATAGGAAAGTCATCAATGCTGAACTCCGTGATGATCGGATCCTCGGCATCGGACGGCAGCTCGGACCGGGCCAGGTCAACCTGCTCCCGGACCCGCTGGCTTGCAACAATATTCTCCACGGTCAGGTCAAACTCGACCATGATGCTGCTGAAACTTTCAAAAGTGGTGGATCTGATCTGGCTGACGCCTTCGATACCCTGCAGTTCCCGCTCGAGTGGCTGCGTCACCAGGGACTCCATGTCCGCCGGACCGATACCGGGATAGATCGTTGTAATAATGAACAACGGAATGTCAATGGATGGAGCCGATTCTTTGGGAATCGTAATATAGGAGTAGAGGCCGGCAACAATCAGGATTCCCGTGACTACGAGAATCAGTGTCCTGTTTTTTATGGCTTGTTCAATTACTTTCATGAAACTGGTGGCAATAATGTGCTCTGAATAATCTGTTTAGATAACTGTGGATACACTTTCGTCGCTGAAAGAACAGCTGAAGCTATCGCTTAAAGCCGGATAGTCCGGCATATCACTGATACCGGTCATAGTCCCTGCGGTGCTGGATGCGTACAAAATCACCGTCGCTGACATTGGTCTGGCCGGTGACGACCACTTCATCCCCGGGTTCCAGTCCCTCCTCAATCACAATCATCGCCCCGGAGGCCGGACCCGTAATCACTCTTCTCGCTTCTGCTTTTTCAAAGTCACCGTCCCGGTTTATCACAAAAAGCTGCAATCCATCTTCATCCCTTACCAGTGCCGTACGCGGCACTATCAATACATCATCCCACACTTTCCTGGTGACCGAAAGGTTCACCACCATTTCCGGCTTCAGGAGTCCGGATGCGTTATCCATGACAATTTCCACGGGAAAGGTCCTGGTTTCAGGCACGATCATGCTGCCGGCATACCGAACCCTGCTCTCCAGTTCTTCGCCACTGTAGGATCTGAGACTGACTGTTACCGGACTCCCCTCGCGGATGTCATTGATATATCGTTCGGGAACCCCCGCATTGATGCGTACACGATCGAGGTTTACCAGCCGGAGTACCGGGATTCCCGGGTTGACCAGCTCCCCGGTGTTCACCATGCGGTCTTCAATACGCCCGTCAAAGGGCGCGGATATCCGGGAATCGCTTAACTGCTTTTCAGCTTGTTCGAGCTGTGACCTGGCCTGATCGCGCTGGGTGCGGATCTGGTTGAAATGCAGCTGGCTGATAATCGAATCCTGCAGCAGGGGCTCCTGGCGTCTGAGTGCATCTTCGGCAAGCTCATAATTGGCACGGGCCATTTCCACCGACGAACGTACAATGCGGTCATCCAGCCGTACCAGTTCCTGACCCTTCCGGACACGCGTGCCCCGATCCGCTATGGATTCTACCCGGCCGGAAACCTCTGCTGAGATGATCGCATCCTCCAGCGCCTCCACGGTA
The DNA here is from genome assembly GCA_007127695.1 of Balneolales bacterium. Classification (GTDB taxonomy): domain Bacteria; phylum Bacteroidota; class Rhodothermia; order Balneolales; family Natronogracilivirgulaceae; genus SKNL01. The sequence goes on from SKYW01000237.1 coordinate 2,921, forward strand.
CCCGTAACCCTTACCTGTTCGGTAAAGGAGCGCAATTCCGTCCCGAGTGTTTCCACAACCACCTCCCGTGTCTGCGCATTGTTGTTCCCGTTACCGTCATTCTGCTCGCATCCCGTCGCAGCAACTACCAACAGTAATGCCGGCACCATCTTCCTGATTGCATTCATAGTGTGTTTCTTCAAGTCAATATTTGGTAAAAGTCTTCAGTTTCATTCAAAATGGCATCCGACCGTTCAGAGGCGGTCAATGCTGGTTCCGAGCACGAGCTCAAAACGGCTGACGGCCAACAGATAATCGTGTATGGCTGCCAGGTACGAAAAACGGCTCTGATCAAGCAACATGGAAGCCTGCCGCTCTTCCAGGTTTGTCCCCACCCCTTCCACGAGGCGGGTGCGGGCAAAATCATAGTTCACTTGTGCCTGTTCGATGTTACGCCGCTGACTCTCGATCCGGCGCTCGGCCGTCCTGAGATTACGCAAGGCCTGGTCCACTTCCACCCGGATGGCATCCGTGAGATATTCATAGCGGAGTTCACTTCTTCTTGTTTCGATACGGCTCTGTTCCAGACGGGCCCTGTTCTGGAACCCTGAAAAGATGTTCCAGCTCACGTTGATCCCCACCGCTATATTGGGATTCCAGTAGGTATCATGGAAAAAACTGCGGTTTTCGCTGGTAAAGCGAAACGGATTGTCCGGATCGGCAGGATCCCGCATGATGACAGTCCGGTTGTCCGGAACACGACCTATATAATCCAGATTGGCAAAAGCACTTACAATCGGTCTGTACGAAGAACGGTTGATACGCTCATGGATCCGGTTTATCTCTATAAAACCCTCTGCCTGCTGAAGGTCGGGGCGAAACTCTTTTGCAATGGATACCGCTTCGTCAAGCGTGATGTCTCCGACCGGTTGCATGGCGGTCATGGTCAGGTCCCCCGCGAGCCGGATGGGACGGGTCGGTTTCAGGTTCAGGAGCAGGTTGATGCTTCTTTTCGCCAATTCGGCACGGTTTTCTGCTTCGATGAGCTCCGTCTCCAGATTGACCAGCTCGACCTCGGCACTCAGCTTTTCGTAGCGGGACGCCAGGCCCTGCTCTACCGTTCGGGTCACATCGTCCACCGTTATGCGAAGCCGCTCGATGCTGCTGCGGATCACCTCGACCTGCTGCCAGGCAAGCAATGCCGAGAAATAGGCCCGTCGTACCTCGTCAATCACCACCTGGCGCTCCCGGTGAACAGCATCCTCACTGAGCTTTTTGAACTGCTCGGCACCTTTAATAGCGGCAAACGCCGAACCGTTGAACAGGGTCTGTGTAATGCTGAGAGAAAGCACAAACTGGTTGTCGACACTGAAAGGGTCATCTTCCATGGATGGCGGCGTGATACCGGCATCCTCGTATCCCTCCCTCTGCCGGTCAATGTACTCCTCGAAAGTAAGCTCCTGACGGCCTTCCAAACGGGCTTCCTCATTGTATCTGAGCCATCCAATGGCGCCAAAATCGGCGAAAAGCTGCTCTGCGCCACTTCCGGCAAACGGGTTGGCAGTGACCAGGTTCCGGGTGAAGTTACCCGTGGCATTGACACTGGGATACACGCTGCCCCAGGCTTCCCGGACCTGTTGATTGGCCGTTTCGCGGTCGAGAAGCACTTCCCGCAATCCAAAATTGTTTTCGAGGGCCATGTATACGGCGTCATCCAGCGTCAATGTCAGAGTGTCAGTCTGTGATACATCACCGGCCCTGCTTTCTGCAGGAATGACGGCCAGGCCCAGGAGCATCATCATCCAGATTGCAACAAGTCCCGAAGTACCGGAACTACCGGCCAAACGGAAAAATGCGAGGCATCCGGAGCGCCCCGGCATCCCCCCTCTGTTCGCATGACCTTTAAGAGAAGCGCTGATACCGTCATGACCGCTGGTCAGCAACAAACCTTCCTGCATAAATAAACCCTTGTTTTATTTCAGATAGACAATAATGTCAAAGTGAAGACTGGTACGGCATTTGCAAAGCCGGTCCAGCCGGTTGGCCCGGTGTCTGCTGTTACCGGACTGATCCCGGCCGATCTGCCGGATTATGGAAAACAGAATTTCAATCAAATGATTAACAGCTGGATTCTTCAGAACGTTTCAGAAAGCCGAATCTTTTGTCATCTGATCCAGCAATGTGGAAAGATGATCTTTGAGTCGTTCTCTCATCGCATCCACCGTCGTTTTTTCAATACCCAGGAATGGAAATCCCTTCTCAAACATAAACATATTGACCAGATAACTCTCAACGGTAGAGCTGAATGTCAATACGCATAATTCTATGTCAATGTTTCGCAGATATCCGTTTTTTTTTGCCTTGGCCAGAACACTGATGAACATGCCGTGTACTTCCAGCATGGTCTTTTGAAGTTCCTTGAGGATTTCCGGCCGCTGGTTCAGCAGGCCGATCTCCCGTATCGCAATAATGACCGGCTTGGGATTTTCAAATGAGTAATCCACAAAAGCGAATAGAAATTTTCGGAACGTGGTCACGGGATGTTCTTTTTTGCTGGTTATCTGCTCGAGCAGCCGCTTGACATTGGCCGTATGCCGGTCGATCAGCGCTTTCAGAAGCTGCTCCTTGGATCCATAGTAATAGGAGAGCATGGCCACATTCACTCCCGCCTCTTCCGCTATCATGCGCGTCGTGGTGCTCCGGTATCCGTTTACGGCAATCAGATCTTCGGCCGCATCCAGTATTGCGATTTTTTTGTCCGACATGTGTTTGACTAGAGTAATGTAACGTGAGTGCCGACACTGATACGTGACGGCTTTGACCGGAAAAATGAATCAAAAATGAAACGGTCAGTCGGCCGGAGCCATGCGTTCCGGATTAAATAATGCCTTGTTCTACCGGACACATATCGCGAAGCCGTTCGAACCGGTATATGCCGGTTTGGTGTCCATCGTTCCAGTGGATCTGAATTGCGTAGTTTCCAACCTGTGTTATGCGTGTTATCAGGCGGTCATGTTCCGACCGTTCCAGGAATATGGACGGATCCACGGGCTTTCCCATGTTTTCATGTCCCCCCTGGCAGAATACACACGGACACGCCTTCCGCAATCCTTCCATCGGAAAGCGGCTGAGATGCCCGTCTGCCCACGAAATCTGCAGCTCACGGAGCTCGGAATTAACGGTAATTTTTTTTATCTGAAATCTGGCTTCCATTCACCAACTGTAAATAACATGAAACTTTTAAATTTAGCTCAAATTGAGGATATTTACCAATCCTGTCTGCCATCCCGGCTGGAATTGATCCAGATATGACCGATGAACCACTTAAAACGCTGACCAGAGCACATTCGGCACGGTACACTGACCGTGGATCGCGATTTTATGCCTATGCTTTTCCCGTTATGGATCTCCAGGCAATAGAAATCCAACGGAACGATATAGCGGACAAGCATCCCGATGCCACCCACCACTGCTACGCCTGGCGATACAACCCTTTTCAGCCGGAAGAGTTTGCGCAGGACGACGGGGAACCTGCCGGAACAGCCGGTCTGCCCATCCTTGGCGTCATCAAATCCGCGTTGCTCGTCAATGTGCTGATCATTGTCGTCAGGTATTTTGGAGGAACCAAACTTGGCAAGGCCGGGTTGATACAGGCATACAGGGAGGCTGCCGCTCTCAGCATTGCATCGGCTGTTAAAAAGAGCCTGGATCGCTTCATCCCGTTTACAGTTCGTTACCCGTACGATCAGGAAAACAGGATCCGGGAATTGATCAACCGGTTCCGGATGGATATCGCACAGGAAACATACCTCGAAAACATATCAATGACACTCTATTGCAGGGTGGATAATGCTGCGGAGCTTGCAGGCATCCTTGACCATCTCGCATACCTTGGAATCACCTTTGAAAAAAAGCCGGAGTGTTTCCGGCCAGTTGACAGCAACACACCAAATTGAGCCGCAGCTTCTTTCGGCGCTCTTCAAACCCTTAACGGAAATACGGAAACTGATGAAAATCTATACCAAAACCGGCGACCATGGCGACACGTCACTTTTCGGCGGTCAGCGTGTCTCGAAAAACCACTCACGCATCGCGGCTTATGGAACCGTTGACGAACTCAACTCCATCCTGGGGGTCATACGGACCGCGGAGCCGGATCCGGTAATTGAAGAAATATTGGAACGGGTGCAAAATGAGCTGTTTGTGCTTGGTGCCGACCTTGCCACCCCCCCGGAAAAAAATGCACGGATTGAGCGTATCGGTGAAGCCCATGTACGCAGACTGGAAGAGGACATCGATCGACTGGAGAAGGGACTTAAGCCCTTGAAGTCATTTATTCTTCCGGGTGGAAGTCCGGGCGCAGCCTATCTCCATCTGGCCCGAACCGTCTGTCGCCGGGCAGAGAGAAGCTGCTTTTCGTGCAGACAATCTGAAATAGTTTCCGACGAAGCACTTATCTTTCTGAACCGCCTGTCGGACCTTCTGTTTGTAATGGCCCGGTACCAGAACAAATCCAGGG
>SKYW01000207.1 GCA_007127695.1 Balneolales bacterium
GAGCTCGTCGAACAGGGGTTGCTTGAATTGGGTCATGAATCGCTCTTTTCGTTACGTTGTTCTTTCTTTTTATTCTGATAAGCTTCTTTGTCCAGTTCATTCAGGGTGACCTGGTCCAATATACGATCGAAAAGCTTGTCCGTGCGGATGTTCTGCCGCAGGTTTTCAAGCTGATCGCCGGACTGGGCATAGAAATTTTTCACCATTTCAACAGGCAGTCCGTAACGGGCCGCTTCGGAAGCGAGCCTTGCATCCACATCTTCTTCCTTGATCTCTATGTCGTCGAACTTTTTCCCCAGCTCATCGACGAGAAAAGCCCAGCGTGCCTCGCGTTCCGCATCATCCTTGATGGATTCGCGATACTCCTCCTCGTTGAAATCCTCGGGGAGCGGACGCCCCTGCTGCTGTTGCTTGAAACGGTCGACGTGGGCATCCTGGAACCGGCTCAGCAGAACGGCGGGAACTTCGATATCAGGATGTGCCTCGATCAGCTGCTCCATGATCTCCTGCTTGAGCATGTCATTGGATACCTGGTCGTAGTAGTTCTGGATCTGACTTTTCAAACGGCTGCGGTAATCTTCCACCGTGGTGGCCTCGCCGCGTGTCGCCTCTTTCACAAACTCCTCATTGAGTTCAGGCGTTTCAAGCTTCTGCACTTTTTTGACAGCAAGCTGAAAGGTTTCGGCATCATCTCCCTCGCCCAGCGTGACATTCACTTCATCGCCGGCTTTTTTGCCCTTCAGCGCATCCAGAAACTCCTTGTTTTCCTCATCGCTCAGGTCCAGCTCCTTGTCGGCGTCCTGCTCTTCCTCCCGGGGCTTGCCGTCCTTGTCGAGCGGGACCGCATCCACCGTTACCCGGCTTTTCTCATCGATCTCCTCTTCGGTCTCTTTCCAGGTGCCGCCACGCTCCAGGGAATGGTTCAGCTCCTCGTCGACCTCTTCGCCGGTGACATCGTGCACCATTTTGTCAACGGTGAAGCCGGAGACGTCCTTCAGCTCAAATTCGGGTTTTACCCCGATTTCCAACTTCACTTCCAGTTCGTCGTTTTCCCATTTCATGTCCTGGAAGCGGGGCTCGCCAACCGGACTGAACTTGGGGACCACCTCATCACGGAACACTTCCTGGATGTATTTGTTGATCTCTTCGGATTCGATTTCCTTGCCGAAACGTTTTTTGACAATGGCGACGGGTACTTGTCCGGGCCGAAAGCCGGGCATGTTGATCTTTTTCCGGTATTCACGGAAGGCCTTGTCGAAACGGGGAGCCAGCTCCTCCCGGTTTGCAGAAATGGTGAGCACCTTGTCTACATTGCTTTTGTCTTCTACAGCTATGTTCACGTAACAGAAATTTTAGGGTTAAAAAAATCCCGTCTGACGGGTGCCGGACGGGGTATCGGGATTCATCTCGGATGAGCCCATCGTTTGCTTCGTACGAGAGGGGGGACTCGAACCCCCACGCCTTTCGGCACTAGATCCTAAATCTAGCGTGTCTACCAATTTCACCACTCTCGCGGTCAGTCATCCACACGGACTGTGTATCTGACCGCTATACGTATCCACCAGCAGCATGAAAACGACACGAGTTCCCATGCCGGTAGTGCGGATGCCAGAACACAGTTTGTGCATGATAATTAGCCTGTCAATATACGCAAAATTACCTGTTTTCTCAACGTATCCGGGCGATATTCATTTTTCGGCCGGACCGGTTTTCCAATTAGGGGCCGATTGGTTATTTTCTGAAATCCGATCACCCGGAACCTGTCACCCGAACGCCTGTTACTGATATGGATAGTCGCGAACACAGCAGTCAGAACGGCCATGTTTTTGTTTACATCACCGCATCCGGAATGGAGGAGGCGGAGCGTATCAGCAAGGCCCTTATTCAGGAGCGCCTGGTCGCTTGTACGAATATCATCGATGACGTGTCGGCACTGTTCTGGTGGGATGGGGAAGTGCAGAGTGAGAAGGAGGTCGTCCTTGTTGCCAAAACGAGGTCTGATGCGTTTGAACGGCTTACCGGCAGGGTAAAGGAGCTTCACAGCTACGAGTGTCCCTGCATCATTGGCATGCCCATTGTCATGGGCAACCCTGATTATCTGGCCTGGATCGACGAGGAGGTCCGGCCCGATTCCGCCCGTTAACCACTTAACCCCTGTCATTGTGGCCGTTGTCAAAGTAAACAAGAAAAAGCACATCTACTGGGCCGAGATTAACCGTCCCGACTCCAACAATGCCATCGATTTCGAAGTCATGGACATGCTGGAACAGATCCTTGACGAGATTGAAAAGAACGGGAGCACCCGGGTTCTGGTGATGAGCGGGGCGGGGCATCGTTTTTTTGCTTCCGGAGGCAATATAAAGGCGTTTTCCGAACTCAAGACCGCCGAAGAGGGACGGCAGATGGCGGAACGGATGGCGGCAATCCTGCATCGCCTGGAAAGCGGCCGGTTCTGGTCGATTGCCAGCATCAACGGCGAGGTCTATGGCGGCGGATGCGAGCTGCTGCTGGCGTTCGATTTTTCCATTGCCAGCAAGACGGCCACATTTGCATTCAGTCAGGCATCCTTCGGGTTGCCGCCTGCCTGGGGCGGCATCACCCGCCTGGTGGAACGGGTGGGACGTTCGCGGGCTCTTGAATGGCTGGGCAGCAATCAGGTGCTCACCTCGGAAGACGCGTTGAATACGGGGCTGATCAACAAGCTTTCCATCACCTCGGAACTGCGCAGGAATACCTGGGAGTGGGCCCTTGGTCTGGCGCGCGTGGAGCCGGATCTGATCGAGGAACTCAAAAACGGGACGCTCCGTGCCCTTGACCGGAACAGGGATGCGTCTTTTGAGAAAGAACTGGACCGGTTTGCCCACTTCTGGGCCACTCCGCAGCATCACAAGAAAGTGGCGGAATTCCTGAAACGATCCCGCTGATAAGAAGCACTGACCGTCGCGGGACCTGGCGCAGTCACGGGATCAGGCGCAGCCCGGGGATCAGGCACAGTCGCGGGATTTGGCGCGATCACGGGATCAGGCGCAGTCATCCATGAGCGCCGTAATCTCTGCGACAACCTCCTTCACCGCTTTTTCGATAGGCCCGTCATGCAAGGCGCCGGCAGCGTTGAAGTGTCCGCCCCCGTTGAACTTGCGCGCCACATGGTTTAAATCCACCTGCGACTTGCCGCGGAGGCTGATTTTCACCCGTCCATCGCGCTCATACAGCAACAGGGCGACGACCACGCCGCGGATGCTCAGCGGATAGTTGACAAACCCCTCCAGATCATCCTGGGAACAGCCGTTTTCCGACAACAACTTCTCGGTCACCTGCATTACCGCCACGGCTCCGTCGCAGAACAGCCGGATGCCCTCCAGGACCGAGCCCAGCAGATGGTACTCCGCCAGCGTCTTGTCTTCATAAACACGGCTGTAGATTTCTGTTGGACTGACCCCGCCGTGCCGGATGATGTTTCCGATGGCAAAATGGGTTTCGGCGGTAACCGAGTCAAACCGGAACGAACCGGTGTCGGTCAGAATGCCGGCATAGAGTGCTTCGCCCACCTCACGGGTGAGCCCTTCCATGCCGGTTTCCTCAAAGAGCAGATAGACCAGGTATGCCGTGGAACTGGCCTGGCTGTCCCACAGCATGCCACGATACAGGTCTTCAGGCGGATCCAGATGATGATCGATCAGATACACCGGCTTGCGGGTCTCCCTGAAGTAGCCGGACATGGAACCGAAACGGGACGGCTCGTTGCCATCGATGAACAGGAACCCGTCACACTGTTCCAGCAGCTCCTCGGTGGGCGGCTGTATGACCTCCTGCCCGGAAAGCCACTTCAGGTTATCCGGCACAGGATCGTCATTGAAGAGCAGCGGCTGTTTGCCCATCTTACGGAACCAGTAGTACAGGGCCAGCTGCGAGCCGATGGCGTCACCATCCGGACCGATATGCGAGATCAGTCCCGGTTTTTCAAGTTTTGCTATTCCTTCCGCAAATTTCTTTACCATCTTGTGTATTTTATTTGCTGATGACTGCTCCGGCAAGGTATCACTTTTCCCGGCCTATTCTCAAAGGATGGAAACAGCGCCGGACCTGTCGCCGTTCACTCGTAAATCCTGAAGCATCCACATAATCCGAAGACCGTATCAGAAACCGGCGTTGCTACAAACTCATGCTTTGCAGCGTTTCGTGTGCAATATGAATCTGAAAATTCCTGTTCGGTTTCCCATCATATGCGTATCCTGATTCTTGCCAATGGCTCAGAACCCTCGTCCGGGCTCCTCGGTTCCCTTCGGGAAAAATGCGACCGGTTTGTCGCTGCCGATGGCGGTGGCAATACCGCCATAAAAATGGGATTCCGTCCCGATACGGTCATCGGCGACCTCGACAGTTTTTCTCATGACAGCGATTTTGACGGTGAGCTGATCCGTGACCCCGACCAGGAGACCAACGACCTTGAGAAAGCACTCAGTCTTGCGAGATCGCTGAAAGCGGTTCGGGTGGATGTACTTGGCGCCACGGGGAAGCGACTCGACCACACCCTCAAAAACCTCTCCGTCCTGCAGCAGTTTAACCCCTTTTTCGATACCCTGGCCTTCTATGACGATTCTTTCTACACCCGGATTTTGCCACGGGATTTTTCCATCAGCCTGCCGCCGGGACACCTTGTCTCCCTGTTTCCGCTCTCAGGAAGGGTGGAAGGAGTCGTCACGCGCGGCCTCCGGTACCCGCTCAACGGCGAACCGCTCGAAAACGGACGGCGCGACGGTACTTCCAACGAAACCGCTGAGGGTCCGATCCGCATCCAACATGCATCCGGAACCCTTCTTTTCATGACCGCACTTGCACCGGACCTGCTTTAGGCAGCCGGTCGGCCATAACCTCACAACGCAAACCCATCAGTATCTGAAACCGTGCACTGGATCGACGGTATCATCATCGCTTTCTATTTTGTCGCACTGATTTTTCTGAGTTTTTACAAGCGAAAGAAAAATGAGTCGGAGGACAGCTTTCTGCTTTCGGGCCGGACGCTTTCGCTGCCTGCGTTTGTCGCCACGCTGGTATCGACCTGGTACGGGGGGATACTGGGTGTCGGCGAATACAGTTTTCAGTTCGGCGTGTCGCAGTGGGTGCTCTTCGGAGTGCCCTACTACATTTTTGCGCTTCTTTTTGCGGTATTTCTGGCCGGACGCATACGTGAAAACAAGGCCCTCACCATCCCGGAAGCCCTTGAAAACACCTATACAAAGCGCACCGGCATGGTCTCCGCCATAGCTATTTTCCTGCTGGTCAGCCCGGCCCCCTACATACTGATGCTGGGGCTTCTCTTCCAGTTTTTCACCGGGTCGGAAGCCAATATCCTGGTTTTCGCCTCGCTGACCGCCCTGTTTTCCGTGCTGTACGTGAGTATCTCCGGATTCCGTGCCGTGATCCGGACCGATGTCCTCCAGGTCGTGCTGATGTACGCCGGTTTTGCCGTGCTGCTGTTTCTTGCCATCCGGTATGCCGGGTCCCCGGTGCAGGTGTGGGGCGACCTGCCCGACACCCACCAGTCCCCGCTGGGCGGACACAGCGTCCAGTATCTGCTCGTCTGGTTCTTTATTGCGCTCTGGACGTTCGTCGACCCTGCCTTTCACCAGCGGGCCGCAGCCGCAAAAAGTCCGGCTACGGCACGCAGAGGCATTTTCTGGTCCGTCGGTTTCTGGTTTGTATTTGATTTCTTCACGGTTGCGGCCGGGCTTTACGGATTCCTCATCCTGGGCGAACTGGACAACCCGATACTGGTCTATCCCGAACTGGGCGCATACCTGCTGCCGGTCGGTCTCTCCGGGCTGTTCTTTCTGACACTGCTGGCCACCATCATGTCCACCCTGGACAGTTTTCTTTTCCTTTCCGGACAGACGCTCGGACGGGATCTCATCGCCCGCTACTGGCGTCCCGACAAAAGCGTGTCCATCACCCGCTGGTGCATGCTGCTTTCGGCCGTGCTAGGCATCCTGCTGATCATCATTTATCCCAGTGTCATTGCACTGTGGTACGTAATCGGATCCGTACTGATCCCCGGCCTGCTTTTTCCTGTTCTGGGAATTTATCTGCCGGTGTTCCGGCTCAGGAGCCGGGTGGCCGTCTGGGCCGTGGTCCTCCCGTTTTGCGTATCCACACTCTGGCTGATCCTCGGCACGCTGACCACCGGCGATATTTACAGCTATGCCTGGCTTGGATGGGAACCGTTTTATCCGGGACTGTTGACAGCCATAATCATCTGGCTGTCTGGACGGGAGCGGAATCCGTTCGGAGGGCATTCCTGACAACGCGGGGCATTCCTGACAACGCGGGGCATTCCTGACAACGCGGGGCATTCCTGACAGCGCTGGGCATTCCTGACAGCGCTGGGCATTCCTGACAACGCTGGGCATTCCTGACAACGCTGGGCATTCCTGACAACGCTGGAAGGATTTCCGGCTCCGGTGGATGGTTTCAACCGGCTGGAAAGGACCCTAAAGCAGGTGGGAAAGATTGAGCTTGTGGATCGGGATGAGATACTTTGACTCAAAGGCATCTTTGTGGATGCTGTATTTGCCGGTGCCGCGGAAATCCACGATGCAAAAACGGTCGACCACTTTCAGCACCTCCCCGATGCCGTAGAACTCCGGACTGGGGCCGTAGTACACCAGGTCCCCGCTGTTCAGATCGTTGTCAGCGCGTCTGTGGAATGGCAGGATGACCGGCAGGCGGTCGATGCGATATGGGAGTCTTTTGATGTCCATTTGAAAAACAGGTGGAAAAAAAAACAGGTGCTCAAGATACAAAAATCAATCCAGCCGATGAATCATAATTTGCCGTTTGTTCTGGTCGATATGTGATATTTCCACCACCCGGCAGTTATCCGGAAGCAGTGATGCTATCTTTTCCGGCCACTCTATAAGGCAGATACCGTCGCCGTAGAGATACTCTTCCAGGCCAAGTTCAAGGGCTTCCTCCGGACGGTTCAGGCGATACGCATCCACGTGATATATCGTGATCTGACCGGAATATTCATGAACAATGGAAAACGTCGGAGACTGGACCTCCTCTTCCGGAATACGGAAGAAACGGGCGACACCCTTCACAAAGTGCGTCTTTCCGGCGCCTAATTCCCCCCTGAGCTGCACGATATCTCCGGGCTTCAATCCGGCAGCGAATTCTTCGCCGGCCCGAAGGGTCTCTTCAATAGACGATGTTGTAAACTGTGTAATGGAATTCACGTTCCTGTATCCTGCTGGCAAACCGGCGGATCCATCCTGCTGCATCCGCTGTCATTTGGGCTGCAGGTAGGCCAGTGGCAGTATCATCTCCTCCATGGAAGCCCCGCCGTGCTGAAAGGTATCCCGGTATTTGTTCTGGTATTTGTTGTAGTTGGTCGGATAGACAAAATA
>SKYW01000029.1 GCA_007127695.1 Balneolales bacterium
ATAAATGACGATATTTAACAGTAATTCCATCGGAAATGTGTGATGTTTATCGGAACAGCAACATGAATATGACCAGGATCACCCCGAGGACGATTCCGTATGCGTAGGACTGGATAAGTCCCGTTTGGAAGTAGCGGACCACACCGCCGGCAAAGCGGACCATTGCGGCCACGAAATTGACAAAGCCGTCGATCACTTTCATATCGAAAACAGCCAGGACGCGGTCGGAGAAGCGCACGATTGGACGGACGATACCGCCTTCGTAGATCTCATCGATCTTGTATTTTTCGCTCCATACCTGGTAGAGGGCTCCGAACCGTTCTGAAATCCTGGCATCGGATGCTTCCAGCTGATCGCCTTCGAACAGGCGGAAGGCAAAAATTATTCCGAATGCAGCCACCAGGATCGATCCGAAGAGCAGGAACCATTCCACCAGTTTACTGAGGGTCAATTCCGCATCCATCGTGGTTTTATCGAGCCAGTTGGACAGCAGGTTGACATCGGCCGCACCGGTGAACGTGGCCACCACGAAATTCGGGATCCCGATGAAGCCACCCACGATCGAGAGACCGGCCAGCACCCACAGGACGGAAGTCATGGTGAATGGGCTTTCGTGAAGGTGCTTTTCGGCTCCTTTGGCTTCGGCGACCTTTTGAGGCAGGCGGAATTCTCCGTGGAAGGTCCCCAGGGTCAGCCGGAACATGTAGAAAGCGGTCATGAACGCGGTTATGAGGGCCATGGCCCAGAGTCCGATATAGACAGCGCCATAGGTACCCATGCCGGCGTTGAACGTCATCACAAGGATCTCGTCCTTGGAGAAGAAGCCGGCCAGCGGTGGAATGCCTGCGATGGCGATAGTGGCTATCAGGAACGTCTTGTAGGTATCCGGCAGGTATTTGCGGAGCCCGCCCATGTTTCGCATGTCCTGAGGGTCGAAATGCACATGCTTGCCTTCATCATGCAGTTTGTGCTCGACGTGATGCATGGCATGGATCACGGAGCCGGAGCCAAGAAAGAGGCAGGCCTTGAAGAACGCGTGTGTGACCACATGGAACATGGCGGCGACGTAGGCGCCGGAACCGAGGGCAAGGAACATGAACCCGAGCTGGGAAACGGTGGAGTAGGCCAGGACGGCCTTGATGTCGTACTTGGTCAGGGCGATGGTTGCAGCGATGATCGCAGTGAAAGCGCCTATAACGGCCACAAGGAGCATCAGTTCCGGAGACTGCATGAAAAACGGCGATAACCGTGAAATCACATAGATGCCGGAGGTGACCATGGTGGCGGCGTGGATGAGTGCCGAGACGGGGGTCGGTCCGGCCATGGCATCGGGCAGCCAGACGAACAGCGGGATCTGAGCGCTTTTTCCCGTGGCGCCGATCAGGATCAGTGCGCCGATCAGGAAGACCTGGTCGGTAGTGAACAGTGCGGTTCCGGCCAGAACATCCTCAAAACGAAGGGATCCGACAATCTGGAAGATCATGAACATGGCGATGAGGAAAGCGAAATCACCCACCCGGTTGTACAGGAATGCCTTTTTAGCTGCGTCTGACTTGGCCATGTCGGAATACCAGAACCCGATGAGAAGGTAGGAACAGAGCCCCACCCCTTCCCAGCCGAGGAAAAGCAGGAGCATGTTGTCGGCCAGCACCAGGTTGAGCATGGCAAAGATGAACAGGTTCATGAAAGCAAAAAACTTCCAGAAGCCCTCATCACCGGACATGTAGCCAATGGCGTAAAAATGGATAAGTGCGCCCACGCCGGTGACCACAAGGGTCATGAGCAGCGAGAGCTGGTCGAGACGGTATCCGATATCGGTGGTAAAGTCACCCGCTTCGATCCAGGTGAACAGGCTGACGGTAGCGGCTTCGCTGTCGCCGGACATCATGAAGAAGAGCCAGAGTGCAAGGAGGAACGGGATGAAGACGGCCAGGGTTGCCACACCGCCAATCAGGTTCTTCTGGTCCCGGAAAGCCCCGGATGAAAGTCCGAGCAGCCCGTTGAACAGGAAGCCGGCCAGAGGTATCAGAACGATCCAGGGTACGAGATGAACGTATGCGTCCATGAATGTAAACTATTTCCGGTTTTGGTTGTAGGGAACCATGTGTTGCTCCTGCGCTACCATCGAAGCAGGTTTATTCTGGTCACATCGACCGTCAGGTTGTTTCTGTATATGGCAATGATGATGGCCAGTCCCACGGCTGCTTCCGCCGCGGCCACGCAGAGTGCAAAAAAGACCAGGATCTGTCCGTGCACATCACCAAGCTGGGCGCTGAACGAGACCAGGGTCAGGTTCACAGAATTGAGCATGAGTTCGGCGCACATGAAGATCACGATGGCGTTTTTCCTCGTCAGCACACCGATGACCCCTATGGTGAACAGGACTGCCGACAACCCGAGATACCAATCCATTTCCATTATTTATCTACCTTTCCACTGATTTTACGTTGCGCGAGCAACAGGGCGCCTACCACGGCGGCGGTCAGCAGTATGGCTGTGACCAGGACCGGCAGCATGTAGACGGTGAAGAGTGCATCGCCAATGGTTTCGACTGTGCCGACGCGTTCCATTTCCGGGTGGATTTGCGGAAGGGTGCCGGTAATACTGGCTATGGCATAAAGCAGCTGGGAAAGCACGATGACACCCAGAAAGAAGCCTACGGCATAACGGACGCTGAACTTGCTGAGCATCTGCTCCTCATCAGAAAGGTTCAGGAGCATGATCACAAACAGGAACAGCACCATGATGGCGCCTCCGTAAACCAGAACCTGTACCACCGCAAGGAACTGGGCCTTGAGCAGCAGAAAGATTCCGGCAACCGATATCAGGTTAAGGACCAGGAACAGTGCGCTGTTGACCGTATTCCGACTGGTGATCATGCCAATGGCGGCTGCTACGGCCAGTGTTGCGAAGAGGATAAAGATGTAAGTCTCCATGTAGTTGGCACAATATGAAAAATGAGCATCAAGGTACCTAAAAAACTTTGCGTCTTCAACTATATCTGCTATGTTTGCAGAAAATCGGAATAAGGAAAAATCGAAACGGCACGCTGGCACCGGGATTGGCAAACCCCGGTGAAATTGTGTCTGTTTTTTTTAGTAAATTCGTGCGGGAATTTAAGAAAAGTTTGTTTTTACTTCAGGCTTTTTTACCAACAATCAAAAAATCTTTTCACCCTTTACCCCCAGCCCATGATTAAAAGAAGTCCGGATATGCGAGCCCTGACCGAGCGGATACAGGAGAACAGCCATTTTATTAAGGATATTTACACGGAACTGGACAAGGTGATCATAGGTCAGCGGGTCATGATCGATCGGCTGCTGATCGGACTGTTGTCGGACGGTCACGTGCTGCTTGAGGGGGTTCCCGGCCTGGCAAAGACACTGACCATTTCCAGTCTGGCAAGAGCTATCGACACTGGATTTCAGCGGATTCAGTTCACGCCGGATCTATTGCCTGCCGATTTGGTGGGCACTCTTATTTTCAATCAGAAGACCGGGGAGTTCACGGTTAGAAAGGGACCTGTTTTTTCCAATATCATTCTGGCGGATGAGATCAACCGCTCACCAGCCAAGGTGCAGAGCGCACTCCTCGAAGCCATGCAGGAGCGCCAGGTCACCATTGGCGAGGAGACGTTTCAGCTGGATAACCCCTTTCTTGTGCTTGCCACCCAGAACCCGGTGGAACAGGAAGGGACGTACCCCCTGCCTGAAGCACAGGTGGATCGTTTCATGATGAAAATCCACATTGACTATCCAACCGAAGAGGAGGAGATGGCGATCATGCGCAGAATGGCCAGGACCGTCAGGCCCCAGACTCTCAAGCCAGTGGTCAGCCCTTACACCATTCTCGAGGCCAGAAAGGTTTTGAATGAAATTTACATGGATGAAAAAGTTGAGCAATACATAGTAAATATCATCATGGCCAGCAGATATCCCGAAAGATTTAACATAAATAAAATTGTGGGACTTATAGACTATGGGGCATCGCCAAGAGGCACAATTTATCTGAACCTTGCGGCACGAGCACATGCGTTTACCCAACATCGTGCCTATGTTACGCCTGAAGATATCCGTGCTGTTGCATATGACATCCTACGTCACAGAATAGTACTTACATACGAAGCTGAGGCGGAAGAAATAAAAACAGAGGACATCATAGATTCCATTTTAAAAAACATTCAGGTTCCATAATATTACTTCTGCAACATCGTTGACATTTATACAGATTTGTAACTACATTTAACTAAACTGTTTTACTAACGTTAAAATAAATGACAATGAAATTAAAATTTGTCCCTCGCTCAGATGTTCGTATTACCAAAAAAAGTTCTTCAAAATTCAGACCTTTGATTGAGTCATTGAACAAGCTTGAGCCCGGTGGAGACGCACTGGAAGTTACTTTTACCAATGATAAAGAGCTTAACTCCATGAGAAATGTTGTGTATACCTACAACAGGGAAACCGGTGCAAAAATAAAAAGCGGCAAAGACACCGTTAATGGAAAAGTGTTTTTCTACAAAGAGAAATAACTTGGCAATCACACATATTTCTGTGCCGGATCGCGGCACACAAGTACAAAAAAAGCCTTCCATTTACTGATGAAAGGCTTTTTTTATTTGGAAAAAACGTCAACAGCGATCAGCTCAATTCCAGCATCCTGTCCAGTGAGCGCTTTGCTCTTACCCGGATATCCTCCGGTACTTCAATCTGGTAGATATCCTCCCGAAGGCAGGTCAGGGTATCTTCCAGGGTGATTTCATTCATATGGGGACAGCGGATGCTGCACATCCTGAGCATCTCCTTTTCCGGGTTTTCAGCCGCTATATTGTCCCCCATGGCACATTCGGTCAATATCAGGAACCGCTTGGCATCGGATTCCCTCACAAATCGCGTCATTGCCGTAGTAGAACCGCTGTAATCGGCCGCTTCCACGACTTCAGGCGGACATTCCGGGTGGGCGACCACCACGGTATCGGGAAACTGGCTCCGTGCATTGCGTATATCCTCCACGGTGAACTTGTCGTGTACTTCACAGCGACCGTCCCAGATAACCATGTCATCCTTTCCAGTCCGGTCACTTCCGGGATAGATTACGTTTTTTCCCGTATCCCGGGCAATGTTCTTAGCCAGGAATTCATCAGGAAGGCAGATCACCGAATCGGTGTCCAGCTTGCGCACGATATCAGCGGCATTGCTCGATGTGCAGCAGACATCGGTCTCTGCCTTCACATCAGCGTAGGTATTGATGTAGGTGACAACCGGAATACCGGGGTAGCGCGCTTTCAGATCCCGGACATCCTGCGCTGTGATACTTGCGGCCAGCGAGCAGCCGGCCACTTTGGCGGGCAGCAGCACCATGCGGTCGGGATTCAGGATCTTGGCGGTTTCTGCCATGAAACGGACACCACAAAACACGATGCGATCGGCATCGGTTTCGGCGGCGATCCGTGCAAGTCCAAGAGAGTCTCCCACATGATCCGGTATACTGTAAAACAGGGCCGGCTCCATGTAATTATGTCCGAGAATTACGGCGTTTTTCTCTTTCTTGAGCCGGTTGATCTCGTATGCGATTTCTGCTTTGTAGGCCAGTTCACTTTCCGGCACGATATCCTGCAATGTTGTCTTCAGAAACTCCAGGGTCTCGGATGCCGATGCGGCTTCCGGCATTTTTAGATTCATATGTATCTGCGTTTTTTAACCTGAAAAAAATCTGGCGATAAAAAAGAAAAAGGAGGCATGATGGATGTCATACCTCCTTTTGTAGAAACCATCAACAATAATGATAACGCTGAATATCAGCTTTCCTTGTTATCGTCGCTTTCTTTCTTATCATCTTTCTTTTGATCTTCCTCTTTTACCTGATTCTGATCACTTTCCTTTTTCTGAAGTTTTTCCTTCAGATCCTGCAAACCGGACATCTCGCCGAGGGTCAAAGCACCCGACGTGCTTGAGGCAGCCTGCTTCTCTTTCTTTTTGGCAGCTGCTTCTTTCTTTTTGTCCATTTTGCCGATTTTGTTCTGGCTGATGATAATGCTCTTGCTGTTTTCATCAAATTCAGTGACAACCACTTTCAGTTCGTCACCTTCATTGTACGATTCAGCGAGGTTGTCTCCGTGCTCGGCTTCACGTGCAGGCATGAATGCTTCAACGCCCAGCGGGAGTTTGGCAAATACGCCTTTGTCCGTTGCACGGCTTACGACGGCATCCGTCTCATTGCCCACGGAGTATTCCACAGAGTATTTCTCCCACGGATTATCCTGCACCTGCTTGTGACCGAGAGAGATCCGGCGGTTGTCGAAATCAACCGAAAGGATAACGACCTCCAGCTCATCGCCCTTGCTTACCACTTCGCTGGGATGGTTCACCTTGTCGGTCCAGCTCATATCGGAGATGTGGACGAGACCGTCGATTCCGGGCTCAAGCTCCACAAACACTCCAAAGTTGGTGAGGTTGCGTACCACGCCTTTGTGCTTCGAACCGACCGCATAACGTTCCAGTAGATCTTCCCATGGATCCGATTGAAGCTGCTTGACACCAAGCGAGACCTTGCGTTCGTCCTTGTTGATGTTCAGCACCACACATTCGATCACCTGGCTTTTTTCTACCAGCTGGGATGGATGCTTGATATGTTGCGTCCAGGACATCTCGCTGATGTGAACCAGTCCTTCCACCCCTTTCTCCAGTTCGATAAAGGCGCCGTAATCGGCGATGGAGACCACCTTGCCCTGAACCTGGATTTTTTCGGGATACTTCTGGCCGATCTCATCCCACGGATGCGGCTGAAGCTGCTTGAGGCCAAGCGATATCCGCTTGCGCTCCTCGTCGAATTCCAGGACGACCACGTTCAGGCGCTGGTCCAGCCGGACAATCTCGGAGGGATGCTCCACGCGTCCCCATGAAAGGTCGGTGATGTGAAGGAGTCCGTCCACACCGCCGAGGTCGATAAAGACACCGAAGTCGGTGATGTTCTTGACAATACCTTCGAGAATCTGTCCGGACTCCATGCTTGCCAGGATTTGCTCACGCTGCTCTTCCAGATCGGATTCAACGAGCGCACGGTGAGAAACGACCACGTTTTCGCTGGACATGTTGAGTTTGACCACCATGAATTCCATGGTCTTGCCGACATAGGCATCGAAGTCGCGAACCGGGCGAACATCGATCTGCGAACCGGGAAGAAACGCGTCGATACCATTGATATCCACGACCATCCCGCCTTTGATACGGCGCTTGATGTAGCCCTCAATAATCTTCTCGGAGCCGTGCGATTCTTCAATATCCTGCCATACACGCAACGAATCGGCTTTGCGGCGGGAGAGGACAAGCTGTCCGTCACGGTCTTCCACCTTGTCGAGAAACACTTCGACTTCGTC
>SKYW01000182.1 GCA_007127695.1 Balneolales bacterium
GATTGACATACCGTTCATCTAAAACCAATAGAATTTTTTCATTATACACTTTTATCCGGGAAGAAGAAATAGAAAGCGGCGCCCTCATTTTCCCTGGATCCTGCATCAATATCCGGAGCAGGCTGGGATCGCCTGTGCCCGGACCTGCCCGGCGTGACCCAATATCCATACAGGTGTTTTATTTAAGACGGGTAACGGTTATTTTTCAGGGCCTTTTCACGCATCGAGCATCGATTTTCAACCTTTTAAAACCAGAGATTCATGAACATCCACGAATACCAGGCAAAGGAACTTCTGAAAGAATTCAATGTGGCCGTGCCCGATGGCATCGCTGTATTCACCGTCGAGGAAGCGGTTAAGGCCGCGGAGAGCCTCAAACAGAAAGGCACCGCGCTCTTTGTGGTCAAAGCGCAGATCCATGCGGGTGGACGTGGCAAGGGCCGCACGAAAGAATCCGGTGCAAAGGGTGTGATCCTGGCCAGGTCTGTTGGCGAGGTCCGGAAAGCCGCAGAATCGTTGCTTGGCGAAACCCTGGTGACCGTTCAGACCGGCGAGGCCGGCAAGAAAGTCGAGCGCATCTACATCACTGACGGCGTGGATATCAAGGAAGAGTATTACGTAGGCGTTACGCTCGACCGCACCCGCAACCAGAACGTGATCATGGTGTCGACCGAGGGCGGGGTGGAAATCGAAAAAGTGGCGGCAGAGACCCCTGAGAAGATCGTCAAGGAGTGGGTGGAGCCCGGCATGCCGCTGCACGGACACCAGGCGCGACGGCTGGCTTTTGCGCTTGGACTTTCCGGTGATCCGCTCAAGAAAGCCGTAAAATTCATCATGGCGCTCTACAAGGCCTACGAGAAGACTGACGCTTCCATCGTCGAAATCAACCCTCTTGCGCTGACGGACGATAATGACATTGTGGCCCTTGATGCGAAAATCAACTTTGACGACAACGCGCTGTTCCGCCAGACCGAGATCTGCAAGCTGCGCGACAAGTCCGAGGAAAATCCGCTGGAAGTGGAGGCCGTCGAATCCGACCTGAATTACATCAAGCTGGATGGCAATGTCGGGTGTATGGTAAACGGGGCCGGACTGGCCATGGCTACCATGGACATGATCAAGCTGGCCGGGGGTGAACCCGCCAACTTCCTGGACGTGGGCGGCGGCGCCAACGTGGATACGGTGCGCAACGGATTCCGCATCATCCTGAAGGATCCCAATGTCGAAGCCATCCTGATCAACATTTTCGGCGGCATCGTGCGGTGCGACCGGGTTGCCAACGGTATTTTGGAAGCGGTCAAGGATCCCGACATCGTCAGGAAACTTGAAAATATGCCGCTCATTGTACGTCTGCAGGGCACCAATGCCGAGGAAGGCAAGAAAATCATCGACGAAAGCGGCCTGAATGTCATCTCGGCCGTACTGCTCAAGGAAGCCGCCCAGGAAGTCACCCGGGCCATCAGCGGATGATCATGCAGAAGGCGCCTGCATTCCTTCCATCACGGAATGATAGTAGGCCTCGTAACGGTCGACTACCAGGTTGAGTTCGAACACTTCGGCACGCTTGCGGGCATTTTCCGAAAGATGTCGGTGCAGTTGCTCATCCCGGAGAATGGAAATGGCATAGTCGCCCATGGTGTCGGTGTCGCCGAGTTCGCACAGATAGCCGGTCTCGCCGTGGATGTTCAACTCGGGCAGGCCGCCGATGTCGGAACTGATGACCGGCACACTGCAGCTCATCGCTTCCAGCGCTGCGAGTCCGAACGTTTCGGAGCCCGACGGAATCAGGAACAGGTCGGCAATGGAAAGGATATCCTCGATCTTCTCCTGCTTCCCGAGAAAACGCACTTTCCCGCAAATCTTCAGTTCCCGGCAGCGTGACTCCACCTTGGGACGGTCAGGTCCGTCACCGACCAGTAAAAGGTGCGCAGGAATGCCGCTCTGAAGCACCTTGTGGAAGATTTCAACGGTATCGCTGACCCGCTTGACCTCGCGGAAGTTGCTTACGTGTACCAGCACTTTCTCCCCATTTGGACACAGCGCCTTTTTGAAATGGCTTTTTTCCGATTTGCTGAAGCGCACAAGATCAATGAAGTTGGGGATTACCTCGATCTTCTTTTCGATTTTGAACCGTTTGCAGGTCTCGGCCCGCAGATACTCGGAGACGGCCGTCACCCCGTCGCTTTTATTGATGGAAAAGGTGACCACCGGTGCATAGCTGGGATCGCTGCCCACAATAGTGATATCCGTTCCGTGAAGGGTGGTGATCACAGGTATGTTTTGCCCGTTTTCTCCCAGGATCTGTTTGGCCAGGTAGGCGGATGTGGCATGCGGAATGGCGTAGTGCACGTGCAGCAGATCCAGTTTCTGGTACTTGATGATATCCACCAGGTGACTGGCCAGGGCCAGGTCATAGGGAGGATACTCGAAAAGCGGATAGGCCGAAAACGTGACCTCGTGGAACGTGATGTTCTCATGGAACTCGTCGAGGCGCATGGGCCGGGCATAGCTTATGAAATGAACATTATGTCCGCGTGCGGCCAGCCCTTTCCCAAGCTCGGTCGCCACCACGCCGCTGCCGCCATACGTTGGATACAATACAATACCTATGTTCATACGATTTTTGATCTGTTACTCATGTTCTGGATAGATCCGGATCGAAATGGCTTTCTCTCGTGATCTGTCACCAAGTTACGGAATTAACGTTCAATTATATGGAAGCATTCCATGCATGCCAAAACAGCGATCCCTCGCACTGCAGGTCAAGGAAACCAGGCGGGCCGGCTCTGTCCTGGTACGGTTCCACCTTCTTAAAGGGGTTTATCGGCAAAAAACATTCCGCTGGATATATACTTTTCCCGATTTATTCGTTTTTTGTGAGAGAAAAGTCATTATGGAAGTGTTGTACCGGTTCGTTGTATATTTCCATGATGGGGTCATTCTAAAATAATGACCGGCGGATGCCCCGGCTCCGCCCTTACAATTGCCTTTATGGTTACTCAAGACTATCTGATACACTGATATTTTATGGCAGGTCATTCCAAGTGGTCAAAAATCAAACGCAAGAAAGCCGGCGTGGACGCTGCCCGGTCCAAGGTTTTCAGCCGAATCCTTCGGGAGATCACCATTGCTGCCCGTCTGGGTGGCGGTGACCCGGGTGGAAACCCGCGCCTCAGCCTGGCCATCGACAATGCAAAATCGAGCAATCTCCCCAAGGACAATATCGAGCGTGCCATCAAAAAGGGCACCGGCGAATTGGGGACCGGCGAGAGCATTGAAGAGGTGGTGTATGAGGGATACGGTCCGGGAGGCGCTGCCTACATCGTGGAGGCGGCCACGGACAATGCCAAGCGTACGGTTGGCGAAGTGCGCCACGCCTTCACCCGCTTTGGCGGCAACCTGGGTACCAGCGGATCCGTATCCTACCTCTTTGAACAGAAGGGCATCATCACCATCCCGGCCGAAGGAATCGACAAGGAAGAGCTCATGCTTGAGGCCATCGATGCCGGCGCCGAAGATATCAACGATGAGGATCCCGATCAGCTGGATGTAACCACCCGCCGTGAGGACCTCTTCGCGGTCCACGACCGGCTGGAGGAACTCGGCTACAACATCTCTAACGCGGAACTTGAGTGGGTGGCCGCGACCGATGTCAAACTCGATGAATCGACCGCACTGACAAATTTCAAGCTGATGAGTTATCTTGAGGATATTGATGACGTCAGCAACGTATTCAACAATATGAAGATGGATGAAGAAACCATGGCCGTGGCCGAGCAGCTGTAACCGGTGCCATGTTTGTCCATCCACCCATTAAAACCCGTTTGTGTATTCTGCAATCCCAAAACAGATATTATTGTTCGTCTCACCGGCTGAGTGATTTCGCACAGTGAAACCTCATAAATCCTTTTTTGCAATGAATGGCAACTATCTGCTGATCATCGCGACGCTTTTTGCACTCGTCCTCACCGGATCGGTCAACAACAACCGGGCCAGGGAAGCGAACCGTGCGTTCATGGACAGGGATTTTGAGAGAGCGGAAGTGCTTTACCGTGAGATCCTGGAACGCGATCCCGATTCACCGCGCATCCTGTTCAATCTTGGCAACGCGCTGGCCTATCAGGGCAAGTTCGAGGAGTCGGTGGAGACCTTTCAGCAGTTCCGTGAACTGGTTGGCGATGATACCGGCAGGGCCGCGGCGGAATACAACCTCGGCTACATCTATGGGTATGATGGAAATCTCAGGGAAGCGCTCCGGTATTTTCAGGATGCGATAGAACTGGATCCACTGGATGAAGACGCCAAGTTCAACTACGAGCTTATTCGCCGGCGTCTGCAGGATTCGCCCCCCGATCAGGGAGATGACGAGCAGCAGGAGGACCAGCAGCAGGATCCGCAGGACAGCCCCATCCCGCCGATGCAGGACCAGGATCCCGATCAGGAAGAGCCCGAACCATCCCAGTCGGAGGCCGAGGATGAGACGCCGGCTTCCGATCAAGACCAGCAGCGCGGCCAACAGCCCGAGATTACGGAACAGCAGCTTGAGCATGCCGAGGATCTCATGAATGCGCTTGAACAGATCGAAAAAGATCTGATCAAGGATTTCAAGAAGCGGCAGCATGATTCCGTTGAACCCCATGAAAAAGACTGGTAGGCCGAATGGATCTTGCGTATCTCACATTTTTTTCACCTCGGCCATGTAACCGGCGCAAACACAAACGGGCATTCACTCCTTTGATGATACCTGCGCTGCTCCTGGTCGCGGGACTGATGACGGCGTTTCCATCCACCCGTGCACATGGCAGCGATGTGCGCGTTTCCGCAAGTGTATCATCCACGCATATAGCTGTTGGACAGCAACTTACGCTCAATGTTGAAATCCTTAGCCGGGAACCGCGAACGGTATCGCGTCCGGAGCTTCCCGAACTGGACGGCATGCAGTACGTATCCAGCCTTCCCCAGACCAGCAGCCGTTATTCCCTGGTCGACGGCATTGCCCAGATGAGCTACCGCTACAGTTACTCCATTCTGGCACTTCAGGAAGGCACCTACCAGATTCCCTCGGTGTATGTGTCGGTGGATGGGCGCGATTACCATACCCGGCCGATCACCGTCCGTATACGACCGCCCGGACAGGAGGCGGGCCGACCGCAGGCACGGCGCAGCCAACGGCCCGACATGTTCCTGGAGCTGGAGCTGAGCGAGGAGCGACCGGTACGCGGACAGCAGATCGTGGCCGAGATTGTGCTTTACTTCCGCAATACCATTGAGGTCAACAACTTCCATGTGACCCAGAGCTGGCAGACCGAAGGGTTCTGGCGGGAGGATCTGAACCGGAGTCCAACCCGCCGTCCCGAGTCCATCATTCTGGATGGCGTGCCGTACCGTCGCGCCGTCCTGAACCGCTATGCTCTTTTCCCTACCCGTACAGGCGAGCTCTCCATCCCGGCATTCACTATCAGGGCCTCGGTGCGGCAGAGCGGACGTTTTCGCGATGAGTACAGCGGGTTTTTCGATGGGTTCGGCGAGCAGCGCAATATTGACCTGGCCACGCCGCCCAAGGCGCTGCGCATTCTGGCGCCGCCGTCGCCGCCGACGGACGGACAGCTGATCAGTGCGCTTGGACAGTTCCGCGTGGAGCGTACCCTCAGCCAGAATGTGGTCAAACTCGGTGAATCCGTGGATGTGGTCACGGAAATACGCGGATCCGGCAACCTGGGACTCATAACAAGGCCGGTGTTTGAATATCCGTCCAGTTTTGACACGCATCGCCCAAGAGAGGTCATTGACAGAAACCAGCGGTCTCCCCAGATGTCGGGAACCAAGCAGTTCCGGGATGTGCTGATAGCCCGCAATGCCGGCACCTTTACCATTCCTCAAAACACGATACTGGTCTATGACGATATCCGTCGTCAATATGAGCCCCATACGCTGCCGGCCCTGAACATCGAGGTGGTCCGGGATCCCAATGCACGCATCACCATTGCCCAGGACCATCGTATCCGGCTTACGCCTATCCGGGGTTCGGTAAACTGGTCCACTTCCAGGCAAAGGTCCCCATGGCTCACCTGGTGGTTCTGGTTTGCACTGGTACTTCCGGCCGGTGCGTTTGCCTACGGATACAAAAATCACATCTACCAAAGCCGGCTGAGCAACGACATCCCTTTTTCACGCAGGCAACGTGCTGCGGACACCGCCAACAAGATGCTGAAGGACACCTC
The DNA here is from genome assembly GCA_007127695.1 of Balneolales bacterium. Lineage (GTDB taxonomy): Bacteria > Bacteroidota > Rhodothermia > Balneolales > Natronogracilivirgulaceae > SKNL01. The sequence goes on from SKYW01000182.1 coordinate 6,222, forward strand.
GGAGATCACCGGAACAAAAGAAATCTACGGTGTCATCCAGAAAGCGGTCAGCAGCTATATCGCGGATCGGCTCGACCTTCCCAATGCCGGACTTTCCATTGATGAGATAGCGACAGAGCTGAAAAACAAGAATGTGCGCAGGCCGCTGGTAAGACGGGTCCGGACCCTGTTGGAAAAGTGCGCCAGCATCCGGTACACCCCGGATCCCTCAGCCAGGGACATGATGTCGGATCTCGGAGAAGCCCGGAAACTGATTATCGAACTGGAAGCGGAGATATGAGGAAAGAGCGCATCAGATATCCGGAGCGCGGCAGACATGCGGAGCGCGGCAGATCGCCGGTTGCCAAAAACTGTCCGTTCGGAGGCATTGCCGGTGCGGCTATCGCCCGGATCTGTCAACTGGCGCTTGTGTTTTTCCTGCTGCACGTTTTGCAATTTTCATTTCATGCTCATGCGCCGCATGCTGCGCACCTGTTCCCGTTCATAGCGAAGGCGGCCCATGCTCAATCCGCTAACGATCCCGGCACTGGTCAATCTCCCGCGAATGCGACACCTGCCGATGTAAACCGCACGGATGAACCCGGGGCCGGAGCGTCTGCTGCCGGCGAATCACGTCCACAAGCCCTGTTCAACCGGGGCAACTACATGATGGAGGAGCAGGATTATGCAGAAGCCGTTGCCATTTTCCAGCAGATCGAACAGAATGGCCACGCATCCGGTCCGCTTTTTTACAATATGGGTATCAGTTACCTGTATCTTGACTCACTCGGACTAGCATCCTACTACTTTCATAAAAGCAAGGCATTCCGTGAATCGGCTGACCGTGCCAAAGAAGGCGTTGCCACCGTTGAACGGCTCATGCGCATACGTGGCACATTCATCCCGCAGCTCTCCTGGTATGCGTTTTTCGACTGGTTCCTTTTCCACATGAATCACGTGGCGTGGATCGTATGGGGCTTGGTACTCATCAACATAGGGGTGCTGGTGATCCTGGCCGGCTGGCTTTACCGTCCCGACCGCCGGATCGCCATCGCGGGAATGGCCCTGAGCGCCATAGGCATTGTCCAGGTCGTGGCCAC
>SKYW01000024.1 GCA_007127695.1 Balneolales bacterium
ATCAGGCGGCACGGCACGTTCCTGACGTCCACCCCTTCGGTACCGTCGGTGTAGCGGCACTGGACCGTGACGGAAACCTGGCGGCAGGCACATCCACCGGTGGCATGACCAACAAAATGCCCGGACGTGTGGGCGACTCCCCCGTCATCGCCGCGGGCACCTACGCCGACAACAACAGCTGCGCCGTTTCGGCCACGGGACATGGCGAGAAGTTCATCCGCAATGCCGTGGCCTACCAAATCTGCGCCATCATGGAGTTCCAGGGCGCCACGCTGCACGAAGCGGCCCGTATCGTCATCCACGAGAAACTGGACGAAGGCGACGGCGGCATCATCGCCGTGGACTACCTGGGCAACATTTCCATGGAATTCAGCTCACCCGGCATGTTCCGCGGGGCGGCGGATTCCGACGGGCGGTTTGAAGTGGCCATTTGGGATTGATAGAAACGGCTCAGGCGAACCGGCGCGTTTTTTTCCAGGCCAGGGTACTCGCCCCTCGCCTGGTACCTCTTTGCCTGGTACCTCTTTGCCTGGCACGCCTCGCTGGTACCCCCTCGCCCTGCATATATTGCACAGGTTAAGGCCTTCTCATTCAGAGCTTGCAAGATGTCCCCAGGCGCCGGTGATCTTTTCACGGAAACCGCGCTTCCACTCGGGTGGACAGAATGCGTGATCAATAGCTTCCAGATTGCATTTCAGCAGCTGTTCCGGACTCCAGCCAAAAACGGTTTCCATGACGCGGTACTCATCCTCCAGGGTCACATTCGAGATGGTGCGATTGTCGGTGTTGATGCCCAGGGAGATGCCGGACTTGTAAAGCAGATCGGCGGAATGGTTTTCGATGTGGTCAAAGACGTTGGTCTGGACGTTGCTGGTTGGACACACTTCCAGGTGGATGCGATGATCATGCAGATACACCAGCAGTTCCGGATCCTCCGCGCTGCGCACCCCGTGTCCGATCCGGGTCGGTTCGAAATGGCGCAGCGTCTCCCATACGCTGTCGGCGCCCCGGGCTTCACCGGCATGGGCGGTGCGTGAGATGCCGTGCTTTTTCGCGTACTGGAAAGCCTTGATGTGGTTGTCGATCGGAAAGCCGGCCTCATCGGCTGCGATATCGAAACCGAAAACACGTGAGCCGGGTCCGCCAAACTGCCGGACCAGCTCCACGGTCTGCATGCTCTGCTCCTCGGTGTAGTTGCGCAGAGTGCTGAATATGAGTCCGGCCTGCACACCGGTGCGGGTCACGCCCTCCCCGGCCGCCTCCACGACCGCCTGTGCCACCTGTTCGGGTGTCAGGCCTTTTTGGGTATGAAGGATGGGTCCGAACCGGATTTCCGCATAGATCACGTTGTCGGCCTTGAGCTGGTCGAACAGATCCAGCGTGACCAGGCGGAGCTGTTCTTCGGTCTGGATGAGCTCCACGGCGTGGAACGCGCGTGTCAGGTAATCGGCCAGGTCGACACATTTGGGCGGTGCAATAAACTTCTCCCTGTACTCTTCCGGCGTGATGGCCGGCTTGATCTTCGTGACAACGTCATAGCTCAGCGAGCAATCAAGATGAAGGTGCAGTTCGGCTTTGGGTAGTGAGGCATAATCCATGATGCGGTGGTTGCTGAAGGAATAGATGCAGAGCTCTCAGAAGGTAGCATTCATATTTTCTGCGCATCGAAATATAGCGCCGCCGCCCCCAGTATTTCAATATTCGGTTCTTCACTGATCTCGATCTTGAGTTTTTCGATGGTAAAGGGATAGGGGAACTTTTTCATCACCTTCCACATATCACTCTCAAAATAGGGGAAGAACTTTGTTATTTCACCGCCAAGGACAATCAGGCCGGGGTCCACGCTAAACAGGATGGACATGACGGCATGCCCGAAATCAAGACCGAACTGCTCCAGGATCGCCAGGCTGATCTTATCCTGTTTCCTCAGCCGTGCGTAAAGCTTGTCTGCCTTGAGGCCGTATTTCTTCTCAAAATAGCCGGTGGTGCAGTAGTATTCATAATCATGGTCCTTATAGGGGATGAAGCCGAATTCCCCGGCGCCGCAGTTATCCCCGGAATAGAGTTTGTCGTCAATGATAATACCCATCCCCATGCCCGAACCGCAAACGATGCCAACCATGTTCCGATATTTCCGGCCCTTTCCGAAATATTTCTCGCCTACGGCAAAACAGTTGGCGTCGTTGTTCACATACACCTTGACGTTGAACCGGCGGGCCAGGATATCCCCCAGATGCACCACCGTCCATGACGGGATATTCTGCGGACTGAAAACGATACCGCGCGCGACATCCACAACACTGGGAACTCCAACTCCAATGCCAACGACATCATCATTAAACACCTGCTCAATGGCATGGATCAGATGCCCAATGATCACCTCGTCCGATTCGAGATTGTCGATGCTGAATCCGACGCTTTCCTCGATCTTGTAATTTCGGATTCTTCCCGCCTTCAGGTGCCTCCCTTCCAGGAATACCCCTACAACAGATTCAGTTGATATGGATATATCGTGTAACATGAGGTGTTCATATTCAGCTGAAACCGGTTACAATGGACCGGTAAATTGAATGATCCGGAATGAAGGCAGTTGCATTATCCAATGTTTACAGCCAGCTTACCCGGCCTGTGCTTTCAGCAAATGCATGTCATAGTAGAGTGCTGCTGCACCTAAAATAGCAATATTATCGATGCGGGATGGCAGGATTTTTATTTTCCTGGCGGATCCGGGAAAAGGAAATTCCAGAACCTCCCGCCGCATGGATTGTTCATAGAGCTGGAAGGTTTGCGAGACCCCTCCTCCAATGACCACCATTTGCGGATCCAGGCTGGCCATTACCATTTTTATCGCCACACCCAGATGCCTGCCATACTTTTCAAACGCATCCATGGCTTCCGGATTCCCTTGCTCAGCCAGCACTGCCATATCCTCGGCGCTTCTGCCGTAAAAAGCATTGAAAAAATTCCCGCTGCAATAGTATTCAAGACTTCTGTCAAGGTACGGCATGATTCCAAACTCACCCGCCCCGCAATTCTGGTCCGGCAGCAAATGACCGTTTTTGATGATACCGGCGCCCATACCAGTCCCGGTTACGAGCCCAACAAAATCGTCTATCTCCATGCCATACCCGAAATACCGCTCTCCCACCGCAAAACAGTTCGCATCGTTGTTTACGTGTACTTGCAGGCCAAACGCTTGCTCCAGCACTGCTTTCAGGTGCACCTCTTTCCATGACGGGATGTTTTCCACGTCATATACAATACCACGTTGAATATCGACAACACTTGGCACCCCTACTCCGATACCCGCAATACGCCCATCCATCAGTTCTGAAATCACCTTTTCAACAACACACATCACATCATGCGGTGCTCTTGTTTTTGGCACCGCAACATTCAAGGCAGATACGATACGGCCGTTTTCTATCCGTCCACCGCGAATGGTGGTCCCTCCGATATCCAAACCGATTACCGGCTGATCGATTATCGGGTTGATTTTGTACATTTATCCTGACATGAGGGGGTTAGTGCATTTCATTCCTTCCAGATTTGACCGGTCCGCTACAGGCATCATTTCTTATTTTTTGTGTGTACTGTTTCTGATGTAGAGTTGAAGCGGTTTGATCACAAGCTTTTTTTCCGATTTTGGATCGGTTATGGCACGAAACAAGTGCATAGCAGCCGTTGAGCCCATTTCGTACCCAGGCATATCAATGGCCGAAAGCGAGGGCACGGTATATTCGTGACAGGGTTCATTGCCAAAAGTGATAAGCGCCAGATCATCCGGGACCCTGACCTGGTAACTGCGGGCGACACGGGTCATGAGCAATCCGGTGGATGCGCTTGCTGTAAAAATCCCGTCCGGCGGCTCAGGCTGTTTCATCCACAATTGCATGGCATCGCGGACATCCGTCGGTGTCAGGTCTGTTGACAGCAGGAAATTCGGCAACAGTGGGACAGCATGCTTTGCAAGCGCATCGGTGAATCCGTCTGCCCGCTCCCGGAACAATCGGTTTTTGCGTGGACCTCCCAGATGGGCCGGCCTGCGGCACCCGGATGCAATCAGGTGACTGGCGGCCTTGTAAGCCCCTTCGTAGTTGTCCACCACTACCTTGGTGCAGTCCAGGCCATAGTGTACACGATCAAAAAGCACAAATGGGAGTCCTTTGTTATGAAAAACCTCAAAGTGTGCGATATCTGACGTTTCAATGGAAAGGGAAGCAATGATGCCATCCACCCGGTAGGAGTTGAACATCCGGAGTATCTCCTTTTCGCGCTCCAGGGATTCATTGGATTGTGCAATGATCAGCCGGCACCCGTTCTCACGGGTGACTGCCTCAATACCACTCACTGCCTGGCTGAAGAAAAACTGGTTGATATTCGGTACTATCAACCCGATGGTGCCGGTACGATGCTTTGAAAGACTGGATGCGATCAGGTTGAGTTCATAGCCAAGCTCTTGTGCTTTCTGGAGGACTTTATGCCGGGTGGCCTCGCTGATCCTGGGGCTGCTGTTAAGGGCACGCGATACGGTGCTCGGAGCGATACTCAGGCTCAGGGCAATGTCATTAATGGTTATGTTTTTATTGCTCATGCTAACAGTCCGTGTGAGCTGCCACTGTGATTCCTTTCGGGGTGCTTTTACTGATTGTGTTACCGTTCTTTTTTGTGTTTGTTTCTGTCAGGACCTGCACCCTCTTTTTTCTGACGCATCAGCTATTCCTTTTACCGAAAAAAATCTTCTATCCATTCAGCCCTGTAAAAGCGGTCACCGAATTTCATTTTCCCGATGATGGATCCGTTTCGATCCAGCTGGAGCACGTGACCCGAAAACGAGCTCCCGACAAGATACGTGTCTTCGATTTCCCAAACAGAGCCGTTTGCCCAGGCGAAATAGTCCTCATCCAGGTTGATAAAATCGCTGTTCACGGCCTGGGTCCGCTCTTCGTTGAGATCGTAGAAGGCGATGCGCGACCAGGGACGGTATTCATCATACCGGAAGATATCGCGGGACCGGTCCTGTCCGTTGTCGAACATCATCAGACGGTTCGGCCCCACGAAACTGGCGGTGTGCTGCAGCAGAAAGGCATCCTCGCCATGGAGCGGGATGGTGCCCTCGCGCCCCAGCCGCCACAAGACTTCCCGGGTGTCCTTATGGACTTTCCAGACCTCTGAAATACGGCGAAAAGATACAACATAATGTCCATTATCGGAAATTTGGACCGAGTTTCCCCAGGGCTGGATATACGGTGAGGCATCTGTGGGATGCTGATCTCCCGTATCCCACTGCCACACCAGGTTGCCGGAGCGATCCAGCTGCATGAGTCCGTCCACCATCACCCCGTCCCGCTCCGATTCGGTGATAGCCAGGAACTGATGGTCTTCGGTCATGATCACATCGTGGCGCATATGGCGATTGAAACCCCGCTCGCCATACCGGAAATGAACGATCGTATCTCCGGCAAGTGTGGTTTCCAGGAGCCGGTTGGACCCGACCGTGCCCGGTTCATCATTGAGCATGGTGATGATGGTGCCGCGCGGGGTATAACGCGAGACGGAGATGCGCGCCTCCGAAGCCCTGGCCAGGACCAGGTTCCCATCCGTGTCAAACACATAAAAAGCGGATGGAAGATGGGTATGCCGGTTGAGCAGGATCAGCCCGTCAAAGTGGAACGGCGAGGTGATTTCCGGCAGAAAACCACGCATCCAGTCCGGCAGGGCAGCCGTGGTGAAGTGGCCCTCCGCGACCGGCTCATTGTCACCCAGGCGATCCATCACCCGGTAGGAGTACCGCGTGTTTTCTTCCAGTCCGAGGATGTCAAAATGGATGCGGTTTTCCGGTCGGCGTTTGTGGATGACCGGTTCGCGCCACGAGTGGAGGGATCCTTCCACCGGGTCCGGTTCCACGACAAGGTAGACCTCTCCGCCTCCCACGGCTTCAAACCGGATCCGGGCGGTCAGAAAATTCACAGTATCGCTTACCACCGTGAGATTGCGGATCTCGACCGGACGGGTTTCCAGGGGATCGCAGGCCAGGGCAGTCAGGTACGCCAGAAAAAGGATTGGAACGATGCGATGCATGAAAGATCGGGTGGAATTTTGCATCCCTGAAGCTTGCCGGTCTGCGCAACATGCAATGCACTCATGCCATGCCTGCCGCTGCAGGATTCGGCTTCACTTTAGGGAATAGTGTGGGTTGAAAGTGCATGCCGGGGTGGATACGGCCCCGCCCCGGCATAAAGGTCGATCAGCGTGCTCAGGGCACATCCCACCAGACACGGACCAGCCAGTCATTCCGGCCGCCAATTCTACCTACGGCTTCCTGGTAGTTTTCTGCATTGAGAACAGCTTCCCTTTCCGGGTACAGAAGACGCCGCGGCATTTCCGGTGCGCCGGGCGAATACCACTCGACGCCGGTGAAATGCTGCAATTCCGGATAACCGCTTCGGCGATAGTTGCTGTAGGCCTCCACGCCATTGAGGAAGAAGTTCACCCAGTGCTGTTCGTTGATGAACCGGATCTGGTCCTGGGCCAATGCCGGGAACGGATTGGCTGCAAAGAACGCATCTATTTCCTCCTGGGTGATGGCCGGGGCCCCCGGATACATGCCCACATGTCCGAATGACGCAAGGGAGGCATTCTGAAAATGGCTTTCCGCATCACCCGCAATCCACCCCCTGGCTACTGCTTCGGCCAGATAGAGCTCGGTTTCGGCATACGTGAAGTGGAAGAACGGTGCATCCAGCTCCGAGACATACCTGCTGGGCATCATGTGCTTGAATCCGTGAGGCAGGTAGGCGATCCAGTTGCCTTCATCGTCTTCCACGTTGCCATAATCGGCCCACTCGTTCCACCACATGGCGCCTGGTGTCAGGCCGATGCGTACGTATTCCGTAATATCCTGCCCATATGTTCCACTCGCAATTCCAAGATAAGTGCCGCCGTAGCGCGTGAGACGCGGATCCTCGGTCTCTTCCAAGTAATCAACCAGTGTGGATACAAGACGATATCCTTCGGCGTTGTCCGATGCCCGGAATACCTGAGAGCGCCCGTTGCCACGATTTTCTCCGGCACCGAATGAGAAGTTGGAGTGGTGCATCATGGCAATATCGTCATTGCTCTGCATGACACCGCCCTGGATGGCCGCTGCCACCTGACGCTGCGATTCGGCCGGATCCACCTTTATGATCCGGAATCCCAGTCTCATTCTCATGGAGTTGCCAAATCGCTTCCACTTCTCGACATCACCAAAGAAAAACAGATCACCACTGACATCACTTTTGGTCGGATCCAGTTGTGCAACGGCATCTTCCAGTTCCACGAAGAAGTCGGCATAGATATCTTCCTGGCGGTCATACCACGGCTGGAATACCTGCTCATAGAACCCCTTGCCGGCGGCGCTGTAAGGGATATCGCCGTACATGTCGGTCAACCGCGAGAAGATATAGACCTTCAGGATGCGGGCGGCTTGGTGCGTATTGTGATGCTCTTCGACGCCCCGTGTGCGCTCAACCACATCCACGATGTTCTTGATCTCCCTGGGGTACTGGACTTCCCACATGCTGTACCAGTGGCTGCGCTCGACAATGCGGTACTGGCCGCCGTGCTGGGTCCACCAGGAACCGCCAAGATGCTGCACCTTTGGTGAGGCAATTCCCAGGTCATATCGCCACAACTCTTCCCGGCTTCCACTCAGGTCCAGCATGACAGTTGCCATCTGCACACCCGGATCAAGATCCGGTGATGCATGCGGATTCGTATTCAGATCCTGGAAACCATCCGTGCAGCTTTGGACCGCGAATATCAGAATCAGAACACTTAGTGTAAATAGATAGTGTACTTTCATAATGATTACCGATTTTAGAATTTGAGATTCACGTTGATACCAAAGTGCCGGCGGGTAGGCAGTGATCCATATTCAAGCCCCTGGCCGTTGCTGTTGTTGTAGGCTGATTCCGGATCGATGTTGGGTACGTCCTTGTACAGTGTAATCAGGTTTCTGCCCACAATGGAGACGGTTGCACTCTGTATCGGATAGTTTGCCAGGAATCGTTGCGGCAGGGTATACCCGATGGAGATATCCCGCAACTTGATATAGCTGGCATCATAGACATTCATCTCAGGTATGTTTGTAGCCGTGAAATTCCAGTAGGTCTGAGGATTGACCATGACGTCGTTTTCTTCGTAGATCGGGTTTCCGTCCGCATCCTCACCGACCAGCTTGACACCTTCGCCGATGTAACCGCCATCCAGCGGAAGCGGCTGATAATCACCGGGGTCATTTCCGGCATCTACCCATGCTTGCTGTGACTGGTAGTTGCGAAGCGCCCAGTCGTTGAAGGCATCGCGACCTTCCAGTGTACCGGCGTGCGTTCCACCGAGATAGAGCTGACGGTTGGTCACGGAGTAGATGTTACCGCCAATGCGGAAGTCGACTGCCGACCTCAGGGTGAATCCACGCCAGAAGAAGGTGTTTATGATACCGGCATTGAAGTCGGGAAGAATTCCGCCGAGGTTTATCGGCTCTTCTGTCGGGATCGGCATGCCGTCGAGACCGTGAACAATGCGGCCCTGGGGATCGCGGGTAAAACCGCGGCCTGAAATCTGGCCGTACGCTTCGCCCTCCCTGGCAATGACGCTCACGCCGCTCCAGCGGGCATCGGCAATGGTGATCGCGTCCACTTCATCGGAGAGGCGGTTGACGGTGTTCCAGATCTTGGTATAGTTGGCCGATACCTCCCAGCGGAAATCGCCCGAACTTAATGGACGGCCTGTCGCGAGCAGCTCGATACCACGGTTTTCCAGGTCTCCGGAATTGATGATGGCCCGGTTGTACCCGGAAGCTTCGGGGATCTGGACCTGGAGGATCTGGTCATCGGTCATAGTATGGAAATAGGCAAAATCAAGCGTTGCACGCCCCTCGAACATCCGTAGATCCGTTCCGAACTCCCATGAGGTTGACGTCTGCGGCTTGAGCAGCGGATTAGGCAGCAGCTCTCCGGTAATTCCACCAAGGGAATAGCCCTGATGGCTGCGACCGTCCATGCTGTAGGTAAGACTGAGCATGTAGGGATCGGTATCACTTCCCACCTGAGCCCAGGAACCACGCAGTTTCCAGATGTTCAGCCAGTCATAGTCCAGTCCAAGCGCATCGGAAATGATAAAGCTGGTGGACACGGACGGGTAGAAGAAGGAGTTGTTGTCCAGCGGCAGGGTGGATGACCAGTCATTGCGCGCCGTAAGGTCGATATAGACCAGGTCGCGGAAGCCGATGTTCACAAATCCGAATACGGACTGGATTTCCTTGTTGTATTCCTGCGGGAACACCGCCAGATTCTGGAAGTTGGTCAGGCTGATCATATCAGCGGCAATGATCTCGGTTGCCCTTGTCTCCTGGATCGTGATGTCGTTGTTCATCAGGTTGCCACCGACACTGGCCATGAGGTCAAAATCACGGGAGAGATTGGTGGTGTACATGAGCAGCGCTTCCAGATTGGTTTCCTGAACGTCGTGGTTGCGCTCGGTAAGCAACCCGCCCGGCTGAGTAGGCGTGCCCCTGTTCAGGAAATTGGTGAAACGAAATGAGTACGTATCGAGGCCGGCGCGCAATCTGAGCTGCAAGGGCTCGGCCAAACGAATGGTTGCGGATGCAAAACCGGTGATACGATTGCGCTGGCTTTCATTGCTTGTTTCGTTGAGAGTCCAGTACGGATTCGCACGATACGGATTGCCCGTATAGTTGATGTAGTTGCCAGTCGCATCCTTGTAATTCTTGAGCCACTCCTGGTCAAAGTTGGGAACCAGCCCCAGGAGGCCGTTACCGATGTTGTTGAGCTCATCGGCCATGGCTGGACGGTTGGTCACTTCCTCGTCCGAGTAGGAGATCCGGGCATCAAAGTCCAGGAAATCCATTGGCGATGTGGCACCTCTGAGCGAGAATACATTCCGGTTGATGCCGCTCTGTGGTACGATATCCGTCAGATTGACATTGGAGTAGGAGAAGCGCAGGCTGCTGGTAGTTGTCCCGGTGGATACGGTCACCGTATTGTGACGGGTCACGCCCATCCGGAAGAAGTCCTGGATGTTGTTGCTTATTCGGTTGTATGGACGAACGGTACCGTCTGCCTGGGTAATGGTGGAGTCGGTAAAATCTGACATGCGCGGACCCCACGCAGAGGTTATGTTGTTGGCCATCTGAGTGGAAAGCGGGGTCAGCCCGTTCGAACCCTGGCCGTATATATTCTGGTACTCATCCAGACGCGTGGAGATTCTGTCAGCAGTGGTGGAACTGTTGATTTCCACGCCGAGTCCGGGCTGGCGCGCACCCTGCTTGGTCGTGATAAGGATCACGCCGTTCAGGGCACGGCTGCCGTACAGGGCGGATGCAGATGCCCCCTTGAGCACGGAAATGGTCTCGATATCGTCGGGATTCAAGTCCAGTGTGCCGTCACCGAGATCAAAACCGCCCCACTGGTCGGCCTGTCCCGGAGAGGTGTTTTCAACCGGAACTCCGTCCACAATGTAGAGCGGCTGATTGTTCCCGATGATCTCGTTGATACCGCGGATCACAACGCGGCGTGATCCGGACGGTCCGGCCGTTGTCTCTACAATGTCCACGCCAGCAACTTTACCCTGCAGGCTGGATATCGGGTTGGTTTCCCCGGTCTGGGCAAAATCGGCAGCTCTTACTTCTGTGATGGAATAACCAAGGGCACGGGCTTCCCGCTGCAGGCCGAAAGCCGTAACGAGTACTTCGTCCCCGAAAATAATATCAGATCTTAATTCCACATCAATGTTCGTCTGGTCACCGACTCTGACTTCCCTGGTGACCATGCCAATGAAAGAGAATACCAGCACATCATCAGGTTGTGCGGTTATCTCAAAACGACCTTGAAGATCTGTTACCGTACCCCTTTCGGTGCCCTGAATGAGTACAGTGACCCCCGGCATGGGCGAGCCGTCTGATTCATCCGTTACAGTACCTGTGATTGTTCTGTCCTGCGCGTTTGCAAACAGTGTCATCACAAGCAGAAATGGTAGCAATGCGAGAATATGCTTCATGATGGTAAGGGTTAATTGATATTTTGATAGGACTGGCTAACTAATACTGTGTACCACTGTAAAACGACCCCTCCTCGGTCGCATGTGCAGATAGGTTTCCCATACAAATAACTCAAAATGTTTTAATAATGCAACCGCTTGCACGAAATATTTAATTACTGGACAAAACAACTTGCACGTAGCAGAGAGACAGGATATTTTAACTGAGGCACGCGCACCGAATCCTATCACCTCACAGAAAATCCATGAAGTGGTTTGCATGTTGTTTTTGCCTTATTCTCCTTTTGTTGCTGTGTCTCTCGTGCAGTCGCAAACAGGTGGAAACAATACACATGAACCAGATCGGATTCCATCCGCTGGCAGAGAAGACGGCCATTGTAACGGGCTGGGAGAAATCGGGTGACGGTATCTTCCGTGTCATCGATAATGAAAATGACCGGGTGGTCTGGAGCGGTAGGGCAGCTGTCACAGGCACCTGGACCTGGGGCCGGACCCGGGTGTCCGTCATCGATTTCACAGAGCTGAAACCCCCTGGTTCATACCGCATCGAAAGCGATGATGGCCATCTGGTCTCCCCGGTGTTTGCGATCCGTGACACGGTCTATGCCGCACTTACACAGGCGGCGCTCCGGGCGTTCTACTACAACAGGGCTTCGACGCCTCTGGAACCGGAACATGCCGGCCGGTGGTCGCGTCCAGCCGGACACCCCGACACGCTGGTCCTAATCCACCCCTCGGCGGTATCCCCTGACCGTCCGGAGGGAATGAACATCTCTTCGCCCGGTGGATGGTACGATGCCGGTGACTACAACAAGTACATCGTTAACTCGGGCATCAGCACCTACACACTTCTGGCGGCTTTTGAACATTTTTCCGACTTTTTCCGCGAACTGTCCGTCGGCATTCCGGAATCCGGCAGACGCATGCCCGACATCCTCAGCGAAGCCCGTTGGAACCTGGACTGGATGCTCACCATGCAGGATCCCGGTGACGGCGGCGTCTATCACAAGCTTACCTCACCGCAGTTTTCCGGTGTCGTGATGCCGCATGAGGATACGGATCCACGGTACGTTGTCCAAAAATCCATCGCGGCAGCCCTGAATTTCGCTGCGGTCATGGCTGTGGCCGCCCGGGTCTATAAGCCGTATGACCCCGGTTTTGCTGCAGCGTGCCTGTCGGCGTCCCGAGCGGCCTGGGAATGGGCCGTGGCACATCCAAAGGTTTACTACAGGCAGGAAAAAATGAACGAGCGGCATCGGCCGGCCATCGCAACCGGCGAATACGGGGACACCGATGTCACCGATGAATATGACTGGGCGGCGACAGAGCTTTACCTGGCCACAGGCAGCACAGAGTACCGGGATGCCCTGGACGTAAAACGGCTTGCAGGCTCCGTGGTCCCCAACTGGCGTGATGTTCGGGCCTTGGCCTGCATTTCAGCAGCTCATCACCTGGTGCCGTATGGTTTGGCGGCCGGCCGATCGGACCTGGCACCGGTGGACCGCCTGCTGGCCGAGGCATCGGCGCAGTGCCTTCTGAGCCTTTCCGGCGCGCTGCGCGACGAGTACCGTACATCACCACTCCGGGTCAGCATGGGACATGATCGCCGCGACTTCGTCTGGGGCAGCAACGCCGTGGCCATGAACCACGCCATCCTGCTGATACAGGCCTGGCGACTGACCGGTGAGCGTTCCTGGCTGGATGCGGCCCAGGCAAACCTCGACTACGTGCTTGGCAGGAATCCCACCGGCTACTCCTTTGTGACGGGTTTCGGCTTCCAGGCCCCTATGTTTCCCCACCACCGCCCATCGGCAGCTGACGACAATCCGGATCCCGTTCCCGGCTTTCTCGTGGGCGGACCGCAGAGTGGACAGCAGGACGGGTGTGCATACCCATCCAACCTGCCAGCCCTCTCTTATCTGGATGACTGGTGCAGCTACTCAACCAACGAAGTGGCCATCAACTGGAACGCACCGCTGGTCTACGTTGCCGGTGCGATCCAGGCCATCTACGGTGAACTATCACCTGAGGCGGTCGCGTTTTGATGGGAGTCTCAGGGTGAGTAGTGGAACGGGATGGAGTGCCGGTACGGTCGCGAAACATACGGCTTCTCCGGATCCGCCGGATCGGCCAGTTCGAATCCCAGTCCACCGATCATCAGCCGGATCTCCCCCTCTTCCACACCGTGGATGTATTCTCCGCGCTGCTCGCCATACCTGACATAGGCCAGGTCGTTGGCCGTGATCCGGAAAGATACCTCGGATTCCTCACCGGGATCCAGGGCGACCCGCTCAAATTTGCGCAGCCGGCGCAGCGGCGGCACCACGGAGGGATACATATGCCGTGAGTAGAGTTCGACGACCTCATCCCCCCTGCGGTCGCCGGTATTCCTGACCGTTACAGAAGCCGTGATCGTTTCATCGCCGCGCAACGTATCACGGTCCAGGCGGAAATTCTCATAGGTGAAGCCGGTGTAGCTGAGCCCGTGTCCGAACGGGAACTGCGGATGGTATCCGTCCGGGGTGAAAACACCCACTTCGTTCTCGACGCTCAGCTCGGTCCATCGATGATCATACAGCACCAGGTCGTTCGGGTGGCGCGGATAGGTGAACGGAAGCTTGCCACCAGGGTTGTAGTCGCCGTAAAGGACCTCTGCAACAGCCTCTGCACCCCGGCTGGCGGGACGATAGGCCATCAGGATGGCTTCAATCTCTTCGGCAAAGCGATTGATGAGGCGCGGACGTCCCTGCAACAGTACCACGATCACAGGCTTGCCGGTCTCGACGGCGGCCAGTGCCAGATCGGCCTGACGCGGATCGATCGCAAGGTCAGTGATGGACCCAGGGGATTCGGCGTAAGAATCCTCGCCAAGCACCAGCACTATCCGGTCGGCCTGACCGGCCATGGCGTGCAAGCGGACCGTGTCGTAATTATACGGGTGGTCATATTCCGGAACGGACATGCTGAGCACATTGCCCGCGCCGATCTTCTGCTCCAGGGCTTCGCGGATGGTCAGTGTGGATTCCGGGTACAAATCCGCCCGGTTGCCCTGCCAGTTGAAGGTCCAGCTGCCATGCAGCGCTGGCAGGTTATCGGCGCCGGGTCCGGCCAGCAGAATAGTCTCTTCACCTGACAGCGGCAGCACATTGCCGTCGTTTTTCAGCAGGGTCATCGACTGCAGCGCCGCTTCGAGCGCCGTTTCGGCATACTCCGGACGCCCGAAGTTCGCGATCGCCTCCTCCTCCGGATAGGGATTGTCAAACAGCCCAAGCTCAAATTTCAACCGGAGGATGCGCCGCACCGACTCATCCACCCGGGCAGCGATCATTTCACACTCTTCGTAGAGCTCCTTCAGATAGTCGGCAAACATGAAATCGTGCGGTGTCATGCTCATGTCAATGCCGGCCAGCACGGCCTGCCGCACCGCTTCCTTAATGTTCGGGGATATGGTGTGCCGTTCGTGCAGACGGTTCACATCCTCCCAATCCGTAACCACCACGCCGTCAAACCCCAGTTCTTTGCGCAGCACTTCGGTCAGCAGGTAATGGTCGCCGTGGACCGGCATGCCGCTCACCTCGCCGGAGTTGATCATGACCGATGCGGCACCGGCACGGATAGCTTCGCGGTACTGCGGCAGTTCGTACTCGCGATACTCGATCTCGGGCAGCCAGGCCGGAGTGCGGTCGCGACCGGTACGCGGCATCGAATACCCCAGAAAATGTTTCAGCGTGGCCGCCACGGAAGTGGACGCCGACAGGCCGTCGCCCTGGTAGCCGGCGATGGTATTCAGGTTCATAACGGTGGCAATCACCGGATCCTCTCCGAAGGTTTCCTCAAAGCGGGGCCAGATCGGATTGCGTCCGATGTCCAGAACCGGGTCGAAATTCCAGCGGTGTCCGGAGGCGCGGGTCTCCAGGGCCGTGATCCGTGCCGCCTCGTATACCAGGTCCGGGTTGCGAGTAGCCGCCATGCCAATGTTGTGCGGAAAAATGGTGGCGTCCAGGGTGTAGTTGGTGCCGTGGATCGCATCGATGCCGTAGATCACCGGTATCCGGTTAGGGTTCTCCATGGCAGCATCCTGGATGGCGGTGATGATCTCGTGCCAGGTCTCCAGCGAATAGGCATTGTTGATGGCATTGAGGATGGATCCCACCTTATACTCGTTGACGGCCAGCCGGAGCCGTTCCGGGTCGATGGTGCCGTCGGTGTTGTCGTAGCCTCCCTCCAGTATCAGGTTCAAGTTGACCTGGGTCATCTGTCCCACCTTCTCCGCCACGCTCATCTGCTGCATTAGGGAGTCCACCTTCCCGTCCAGTTCAGAGCGGATCGGCTCCTGTTCTGTCTGGCAGGCGCACATCACTGGCAGTATCAAAGCTAGTAATGTTGTTATGTATAATTTCTGTTTGTTCCAATGTGTCATATTGGCCTCATTAATGTTAGAAATCAGCACCGTTGCGGGTAGCTGCGAATATCAGAAAGAAAATTCGTTATTCGGATTATCTCGCACGGGATCGGTGCCCGCAGCTTTCGCGGATAACCAGGTCGGGCTTCAGGTTCCTGTGTTCAATATCGGTCTGTTTGCCGCTGATCCGATCGATGATCATCCGGGCAGCATACTGGCCTTTCTGGCTTATGGGTTGCCGGATGGTGGTCAGCGGAGGTATGGTATACCGGGCAAAGGAAAGGTCGTCAAATCCAACGACGGCAACATCATCGGGTACGCGCAGTCCGCTTTTGCAGAGCGCCGACAGGGCCCCCATGGCCATTGTGTCGCTGGCACAGAACCAGGCCGTGATTTCCGGCTGACGCCTGAGCCGCGATAACATCTTGTCATGGCCGCTTTTCTGGGTATAGCCGCCAATGGAGACAAAAGCTTCGTTCAGCGGCACGCCTGCATCCTCCAGGGCTTTCCGGTAACCGGCAAGCCGGTCCTGCGACTCCTGCAGCAGCTGGCTGCCGACCATGGCGCCGATGTTTCGGTGTCCGAGTCGGATCAGGTGCGTCACCGCGCTGTAGCTTCCTGCAAAATTGTCCACATCCACCGAACTGATGCTGGAAAAGCCGGGTGCGTGACCGATGAGTACCGCCGGGATCTCGCGCGTCAGGAGCTCCCCGGCCAGCAGATCGGTGACCTCTTCGGCAAACAGGATGACCCCGTCCAGCGTGTGTTCATTGAGAATGAACTTCTGGAACTCCTCTTTCATCTCGGTGGATATGAACATCTGCCGGACCGAGTAACGCTGTGCCAGGCACTCTTCGAACACCCCGAGGTAGAGCAGGGTCGAGAACCCGTTGCTCATCACATCATTGGGGTTGCGGGTGGACAGAATCCCGATTTCGCGCGTGTTCTTTGCCGCAAGGCTTCGGGCGGCGGAGTTGCGCTGGTAATTGTATTTCTTGATCACGTTCAGCACCCGCTCCCTGGCCACATCACTGACATGTGGATGATTGTTCAACACCCGGGATACGACCGATCGGGAGACGAATGCGTACCGGGCAACCTGGTCTATGTTGATTTTGTTCATAATGGTTCCGGGTCAGGTGATCGATAAGGGGGACAAAGCAGCTACTCCTGCTGATGCAGGGTATTGTAGATGGCGCCGAGCAGGACATGGTCAGGGTCGTGGCTGTGCTCCCAGTACATCACCCCGGAAAGTCCTTCCGAAAGCACAAACAGGGCCTTCTCGCGCAGGGACTCTTCGTCCTCGTAAGAATACTTGGTACGTGTTTCCGGGTTCCAGAGCCACGGTGCGCGGGCCTCATCATCCCAATGCCGGACAAACCCGTTCCGGTCAATGTACTGCTCCTTAAGGACGGAGTACGGCAAATTCGGGACATCGGAAGCATAGGGCTGGAACAGGCCGTTGTTTTTCGGGTGGACACCGGTCCACCCCCTGGCATAGAAGGCCGCTCCGAGAACCAGTTTCTCGGCCGGGACTCCGGCCTCAACATGCAACCTGACGGCATCGGATGCCGAGGGACGCTCTTCTTGTCCAGCCGTCGGGTACATATTGGCGTGATGCCCGGTGGTCTCGGTCCAGGAACCGTGGAAATCGTAGGTCATGATGTTGACGAAGTCCAGGTACCGGTGCGCCTTGTGCATTTCTGTGTTATCCAGATAGGCCTGGTTGGCACCAGTGGCGATGGTGAGCTTGTACCGGTCGCGTCCCGTGCGCCCCTCTTCGTCGCTCATGGCGTCCAGTTTCTCGCGGACGGCCTGCAGCAGCAGGGTGAAGTTCTGTTTGTCTTCGGGACGGTAGACGTTGCCGTCGCCGATCTGGCCGGGGTATTCCCAGTCCAGGTCGATGCCGTCCAGCTCATGCTCCCGAACCAAAGCCGCCGCACTGCGGGCGAATGTGCGCCGGTTCTCCGCGGTCAGCGCCGCATCGGAGAAGTTGCCTGACCAGGACCATCCGCCTACCGACAGCAGGATTTTCAGGTCCGGATTGTGCTGTTTCAGTGCCCGCAGCCGGTGGATCATCTCCGCATCGGCTTCACTCATGAGCACCACCCGATGATCCATTACATTGGCAAACGCGTAGTTGATATGGGTGAGCATATCGGCCCGGATGTTCTCGATATCCGGTTCACGCGCGCCGAAGACATAGCCGATAATCCGTTTGTCCGATTCATTTCCGGAAACGGCACTGCTATCCGAAACCGCATCGGTCCGGTCCGTGCCGCAGGATGCGCACAGGATCACTGCCGCTAACATCAGTGTCATGACAGTGAATCTGTGCCGGGGTCTGTTCTGTTCCATGTTTGTGCTCCTTCTTGCAGGCTTCAGTTGGGAAATAATTGCGATCCGTTGATCTTCTGTGCGGTCAGTTGTCCGATCAGTTTTTTCAAAATAGGATACCTCCCGGAACGGAATCGATTGGAACCGCTTCCAATCGCTCCTCCCGGGGCGTGCCCTTTTTAATTTACCACGGAGCCGGTAATTTAAAAGAACAATTTTTTGCAACCGGACATTATCCGGCAATTGTCCTCCAATCACTTCTGCCATGCGTGCACAAAAACTGTTTCCCCTCATCCTCGTACTGCTGCTCATGATGACACCACTATCCTCCGCCCGGACCGATGCCTCTCACGGTGCCAATGAGGGCCGGACCGGTCAGCTGTCCGCCGGCAAAGCAACCGAACTCCCCGCTCATTCATCCCGCCACCACACCGATCATCACACCGGCCGGCTCACGCTGATGCCGCTGCCCAACGGGCCGGTCGTACCGGGTGAAGGCCGCTTCCGGATCGATGAACACTTCACGCTCGCCGTGGAAGGTGCGCCCGATGCGCGCATCTACCCCGAATCCACCCGCATGCTCCGCCGGCTTGCCGGCCGCACCGGCCTCTTCCTCCCGCAGGGTTTCATCCGCGAGGATACGGAAGTCGACTCCCCATCCATGCTGGTCCGCGTGAACCGACCCGGCAGGCTGGAACTCCACGAGGACGAATCTTACCGGCTCCACGTCACCTCCGAAAGGATCCTGTTGGAAGCGGACACCGACCTGGGCGCGCTGCACGGCTTTGAAACGCTTCTCCAGCTCCTGGATGCGGATGCCGAAGGGTACTTCGTCCCGACCATTGAGATTCACGACGAACCCCGCTTCACATGGCGCGGACTCATGATCGATGCTGCGCGCCATTTCATGCCGGTGGATGTGATCAAGCGCAACCTGGATGGCATGGCCGCCGTCAAACTCAACGTGTTCCACTGGCATCTCACCGAGGACCAGGGGTTCCGGGTGGAAAGCACGACTTATCCGCTGCTGCACGAGAAAGGATCCGACGGTGAATACTACACACAGGAAGAGATCCGCGACATCATCCGCTATGCGGACCAGCGCGGCATCCGGGTGGTTCCGGAATTTGACATCCCCGGCCACGCCACCAGCTGGCTCGTCGGTCATCCCGAGCTGGCATCCCTGCCCGGACCGTACGAGATCGAGCGCGGGTTCGGCATCTTCGATCCCACCCTGGATCCCACCAGCGAGGAGGTCTACGGGTTCCTGGATGTGTTCCTCGGTGAAATGGCCGCCCTGTTCCCAGACGACTTTATGCACATCGGTGGCGACGAGGTCACTGGTCGGCACTGGGACGAGAACCCGGACATCCAGCAGTTCATGCGCGACAATAACATCCCGGACAATCAGGCGCTGCAAGCCTATTTCAACAGCCGGGTGATGGAAATCCTGAAGGGTCACGGAAAGATCATGGTGGGATGGGAGGAGATCCTGCATCCCGATCTGCCGCAGAATATCGTAATCCAGTCCTGGTACGGCCGCCAGTCCATGATAGATGCCGCCCGGCAGGGCTACCAGAGCATCCTGTCGCATGGATACTACATCGACCTGATCCAGCCGACCGACCTGCACTACGTCAACAACCCGCTTCCACCCGACACCCCGCTCAGCCCGGATGAGCAGAAGCTGATACTGGGCGGCGAGGCGCCCATGTGGTCCGAGTACGTTAGCTGGGAGACCGTCGACTCGCGCATCTGGCCGCGCACGGCCGCCATTGCCGAGGTGTTCTGGTCGGTCGATGTACCCGCGATCAACCTCCCTTCCGGACGAGAGTGGTTCATTCCGGAGGACCTGCTCACGCAGGAGATCATCATCCAGCTCGACGAGATGTATCGCCGGCTGCAAGTAATCCGGATCCAGCTGGAGGAACACGGCCTCACGCACGACAGGAACTATCCGGTGATGCTGCGCCGCCTGGCCGGCGGTGAGGACATCTCGGCGGTAAAAACTTTTGTGAATGTGGTCGAGCCGGTCAAGATATACAACCGTCCGCGCCAGCGCACGCACACCTCCTACTCACCGCTCACCCGCACGGTGGATGCGGCCCGTCCCGACGCCATGGTGGCCCGGCAGTTCCGGCGCCTGGTGGACGATTACCTTGCCGGTGGCGCCACCGACCGCCAGATGGCCGCCGAAATCCGGGAGCAGCTGCTGGTCTGGCGGGACAACCACGGCGAACTTGTGCAGGTGATCCGGCGCTCGCCGATCCTGTCCGAGATCGAAACACTTTCTGAAGATCTGGCCCGGCTATCGGCAACGGGAGTGGAGGCCCTGGACAATATCCGCGAGGCGCAGCGTCCGCATCCGGACTGGCAGCAGGAAGCCATGTCCGTGGTAGAGGCGGCCCGCGAACCGCGTGGCCAGGTCGAGATCATGATCGTGCCGGCCGTAGAGAAGCTCGTCCGCGCCGCCGGCTCGTGAAATACACATCCACCAGAATTACATAAACACATTCAGAAACCATGAAATGCCCATGAAGGTTTTCCGTCACACAGGTGCATCAAATCTTAATCAACATGGGCATTGCAAATGACGTCAGAATCAAAGATTATAAACACATGAAAAATCCCAGCCAATCCATGTCACACCGAATCCTTCTATTTCCGCTGGCAACCTTCCTCGTGCTATCCGCAGCGATCACGGCATGCGGGGGTGATCGTCCGGATGCCGCCGATGAGCGTGCGGTCGCATCCCCAAAACATGATTTTTCGGATGAGCCCTGCTTTGTCTCCATGTGGAACCATCGCCGCGACCTGGATCCGTCCGACCTGGGGGCCGAACTGGGAATCAACCATATCTGGTCCCATGACGACGCCTATCACGGCCAGGAGTGGGAGGAGACGCACATGTATCGGCTCCTACAGATCCCCGGCGTCGATTACGTGATGGCCAAGATCGAGCGGGCGGCCTGGGGATGGGATCACGAAATGTCACTCAGCCACGCCAAATGGGTCGCCAAACTGTCGAAGGAACACCCCGGGATTGCTGGCATGTACCTCAATGATTTCTACGACGAGGTTGAGGATGGATACCGGACCGAGGAGCAGTGGCGCGAGATCATCGACACCGCGAAATCAATCAACCCGGACTTAAAGCTCTGGGTTCCGCATTATCCGCACCGCGATCAGGGACGCCATGCCTTTGATTTCGACATCGACGGTGTGATTCTGAACCTGTGGGGCAACGAACCCGAGCTGCTGGCACGCGCCGAGGAGCATCTTGCGGCCGGACTTGCGCATCATCCCGACCGCGAAATCATCGCCGGGCTGTACCTGCGCTCGGGCATGGATGGCGGACGGTGGCTCACCGAGGATGAATTCCGTTTTGTATACGGGCATTATGTCGATATGCTCAACGCCGGGCAACTGAAGGGCGTGCGTATTTTTGCCGCCTACCAGCTGAAGGAGCGTCCGGAGTACATCGAATGGGCGAAGGAGATCCTTGAAAGTGTGACGTGCCGGTGAGGATTGCTGATTTGGCGAGAGCTTGCCAGCCGTGAAACCGGGATGGTTGGTAGAAGTAATAGCGGGGGCCGGCTTGCCTGATCACCTGGACCGGAAGTCTTGTTCAGCGTCCATCAGGTCTGCTTGCGAATCTAATCTGAATCATCCGGCACATTTTGCGCTGATGTCACACGCGAAGCCACATAATGTCCAAGCAGCGCGGACAGATCCAGCCGGTGGATCTGCTGCGGAAAATTCAGCACCGAAACGGCAAAATGCTCATTGGTGATGTAGTAGGTGAGTCCGTCCCGGGTCGTGATCGCCTCCACCTGATGTCCGCGCCCCATGAAGTTGCCCGGCAGGCTGAGGCCGACTTTCCTCCGGTTACCACCGAAAAAATCCACCCCCTCGAAATCGTAGAACAGGTACAGGAACGGCGCCATGTCGGAACTGTATCCGGTGAAAACAAGCAGGTCCATATCCTCCCGGTAAACCAGTCCGGTGACCAGGCCCTGCACGTCGTAGGTCTCCTGCAGTTCGGCAACGTGGTCGCCCGGCTCGTTGGGCAGCAGGTACATGGAAGTCTGTTCTCTGGCCCACTGCTTGGTGAACAGGAAGATGCTGTCGCCGCGGACCAGGAATGCCTCGCAGTCGAAATCGGTCTGGTTGGAACCCGGCGAGGTCAGGTCGTCCTGGTCGGAGTAAGTGAAGTTGATCACTTCCATTTGCGGGTCCCCGGTTAGAATCGACTCCTTTGTGAACTTGAGGATACGCAGGCTGGTGCTGCTGCCGTAGTTGTTGCCGAAATCGCCGATGTAGATGTGGGTGTCGTCCTGCGTGATCTCCTCCCAGTCGCGTTTGGGTACACTGCCCAGCCGCACCCTTTCGATGTCCTGCACGTTGTCGAATTCCAGTCCGTACATGTTCCGGGGACCTGCGTCGTTGATCAGCCAGAATTTGCCGTTCCAGTAGATGATGCCGGAGGTTTCCTCATGTCCGTCGGGCAGATAATGGGATTCTTCGGAGGATATGGTTGCGGGTGGAAAGGTGCAGCTTCCGTCGTTGACGGCGGCCCCGTCGTCGTAGTTTTCGGCTACCGGATCGGTGCAGCC
>SKYW01000130.1 GCA_007127695.1 Balneolales bacterium
CGGCGGGACCGAAGCCTTTTTCCGCCCGCCATTTGAAGACAGTATCCACCTCGATCTCCCGGTACGCGGGCGAATAGCGCAGGTCGGTGTCCATCGGGTCGGGATCGATGATCTTGCCGTGGTTGAAGATATGGTCGGGATCCCAGATCTGTTTGACCTTGCGGAGCAGGCGCATCACATCCGGTCCCACCATTTTTTCGATCAGGTGCGACCGCAGGCGCCCGTCCCCGTGCTCACCCGAGAGCGAACCGCGATATTTTTTCACAAGGCCGGCCACATCCTCGGCAATCGCTTTCATCTTGTCGATGCCATCCTGCGTTTTGATGTCGAGGATCGGACGCAGGTGCAGCTCGCCGACCGATGCGTGGGCGTAGTAGACGCTTTGCGTGTCGTATTTCTCGAGGATCTGCTGGAATTCCGCGATGTAGTCGGGCAGGTCCTCGACGCGCACGGCCGTGTCGTCCACAAATTCGGGGGAATTGGAGTCGGACAGGTGTCCCATGAGCAGGCCCAGTCCCGCTTTGCGGAGGTTCCAGACGCGGGTCATTTCCTCCGGTTTCTCCATGAGTGAATGCGCGTAGCCCTTCTTTTCGGCGATCAGTTTCTCCTTGAGCCGGCGTGCACGGTCCCGAAGCTCGTCCATGTCGTCGCCCTGGAATTCGATGATGAGCAGGGCCATGGGCTCGCCTTCCAGGAAAAAACGGTTGCGACGCTGTTCGATGTTGCCCTTGGTGGCATCGAGGATGAAATTGTCGATCAGTTCGACGGCGGCCGGTTCGAATGCGACGGCGTCCACGGTGCTGCGGAGGGCTTCCTGGAGGGATGCGAATTGGGGGATGAGCAGCAGTTTGTGCTTTTCGACCGGTTCCAGCCGGACGACAGCCTCGCTGATCATGGCCAGGGTGCCTTCGCTTCCGCTCAGCAGCTCACACAGGTTGAAAGGTCGTCCGCCGGGCGTGACCGGGTGCATTTCACAGAGCCGGTCGAGGGCGTAGCCGGTGTTGCGCCGTTTGACATCCGGATGCGGATAGTTTTCCAGGATGAGGTCGCGGTTGTCCGTCAACAGCTGGTGCATTTTCCGGTAGATGCGTCCTTCCAGCGACTGGAGTTGCATCTTTTCCTGCAGCTCCACTTCGGAGAGCGGTTTGAAGGTGGCCGATGATCCGTCGCTCAAAACGACATCCAGTTCCAGGACGTGCTCACGGGTGGTGCCGTACTTGATGGAGTAGGAGCCGCAGGAGTTGTTGGCGATCATGCCGCCCAGCATGCACCGGTCGGTGGTGGACGTGTCGGGACCGAAAAGGAGTCCGTGCTCGCCGGCGGCACGGTTGAGCTGGTCGCGGATGACTCCCGGCTGTACGCGGGCGGTGCGCTTATCCGGATCGATATCCAGGATGTGATGCATGAACCGGGAAATATCGGCAATGATCCCGTCCCCGGTGGTCTGTCCGGCCAGGCTTGTACCTGCAGCCCGCATGGTGATGGGGAGATTATCCCGACGGGCCCGGGCCACGATTTCTCGAAAATCGTCCAGGTCTTTTGGAAAGGTGACAGCGGCCGGAAGTTCCTGGTAGAGCGAGGCATCGCTGGAATAGAGCTGGCGCGTGAGCGTATCGGAGAAAAAGGTCAGTCTGGATGACATGAGAAGTACTATCGGCTGGATTTTGGCACAGTAAGCGGCATTATGTTGGCGGGCAGGCTGTAAACGGTTTCAATATGGAATAACGGCACTGCCTGTTTCTGTCCGCTGTAAATAACAAGACAAGATAGAAATTCAGGGGATAATTAGACAGGCAGAATACGTATTGGGGAAAGCCCGCATGATTGCATGAAATGTCCTCTGGAATGACGGCAAAGCGATATTGGCGAAAGCGGTATCCACAGGAAGAAGCCGGCCGGCAGTTCTCTTTCCAGGCAAGATTTTTTTGTTGCGCGGATATGGCTTCCAATACATAGTTTTCTATATTGGGTTCTATGTATGGGAATACTTGCGACATGAAGACCGTCATTCGGATCAATCGTTTGTGAAGATCCCGGGCGGCTGCAAATGAAACGGGAAAAAAGGAGTGCTACTATGACGAACAATGATAGCGGCGACAACATGGGCCGCGTAATATTTCTGTCTGTAATTGCCGCTCTTGGCGGTTTTCTGTTCGGATACGACAGTGGGGTCATCAACGGTACGGTGGATGCGTTGCAGATGGCATTCGATTCCGATGCCGTGGGGACCGGGTTCAATGTGGCTTCCATGCTGCTTGGCTGTGCTGTCGGTGCTTTTTTCGCCGGCACACTGGCCGATAAATTCGGGCGCAAGCCGGTACTCCTTGTCACGGCGGCCGCTTTCATCATAAGCGCCTGGGGATCGGGGATAAGCGCCAGTTCGGCCGAGTTTGTGACGTTCCGGATCCTTGGCGGTCTTGCAGTCGGAGCCGCGAGCATCATAGCGCCGGCCTACATCGGCGAGATTGCGCCCGCACGCCACCGGGGGGCTCTGATCTCACTTCAACAACTGGCCATCGTGATCGGATTGTTCACGTCCTTTGTAAGCAATTACAACATTGCCACTGCGGCAGGCGCATCCACGGAGCCATTCTGGTTCGGTTTCGGTGCCTGGCAGTGGATGTTCTGGATGGAGATCATTCCCGCTTCCATTTTCCTGACCGCACTTATTTTCATACCGGAGTCGCCTCGCTACCTGGTCGCAGCCGGTAAATACGAGGATGCCGAGGGCGTTCTGGGCCGTCTCTACAGAAACATGGACGTCAAAGCCAAGGTCGAGGATATCCGGGTTACGGTGATGCGGGAAGAGAAACCCAGTCTGAGGGATCTGGTCAACAAACGTACCAGAAGCCTGCACCCGATTGTCTGGGCCGGACTTGGCCTTGCTGCGCTGCAGCAGTTTACCGGGATCAACGTGGTGTTTTACTACGGAGCTGTGCTGTGGCAGGCCGCCGGATTCACCGAAGCGGATGCCCTGCTGACCAACGTCATCAGCGGATCGGTCAACGTCGTGTTCACTTTCCTGGCGATCTATCTGGTGGATAAAGTCGGTCGCAGGCCGCTGTTGATGGTCGGGGGACTCGGACAGGCGCTGATGCTGGGTATACTTGCCCTTGTATTCGGTTTTGCCGCCGAAGGTGACGCAGGCCGGCTCGAACTTACCGGTACCGAAGGTATTATCGCACTGCTGGCGGCCAATGCCTATATCGCATTTTTTGCAACCACCTGGGGACCGGTCATGTGGGTTATGCTCGGGGAGATGTTCCCGAACAAATTCCGGGGTGCTGCGCTCGCAATCTGCGGTATTTCGCAATGGGGATCCAATTTCATCATCACCATGACGTTCCCGATGCTGCTGGCATCCATCGGTCTGGGCCTGTCATACGGTATCTATGCCTTCTTCGGCGTTGTTGCGTTCCTGTTTGTGCGCAAGGTTATCAAGGAAACCAAGGGTCGTACGCTTGAGGACATGTCACGCGAGCACGACGAAAGTGTCAGATGAGCCCGGGTTGAAGTGTAAAACAGCACTGATGGCATAATCGGGTTGCAAAAACCCGGTTATGTCTTGCTTTTCAAGGTTAGTCCATCGAGCACCTGCCAGGCATCCGGACCGTATTCGAAGAGCAGGTCCAGCAGCCCGCAGTCCGGGACAAACCCCGGAAAATGCTGGCGGTATCCGGGGCTGTGGAATACTGGTGCGGCGGTATCGTTTTGAACGGCAGCGGGATGGGGTCTCTGGTAGTGCCGGCTGTCCGGCTCCTGCCAGACGACCGTCCGGTCATCTGCCACCAAATCGTACAGGTTTGTGCCGGGTGATGGGTCCGTCCCTGCATCCATTCCGTGGACCAGGTCGCTTGACCACAGCGGAAACTCCGGGAATTCGAGGTAGGTCCACTGCCGCTGCATCAGGTGGCGGACCGCATCCACCAGAAACCCGCAGCGGGACGCCGTATCGAAATCGGCGCGTATTTCCGGCTCGTAGAAGTCGAAGTACGGGCTGTTGCGATAGTTGTACTCGAGCGCCTGCAGATGGTGGCCGGTCCACGGCCGCCGGTCGTCGATGCGCACCTGGTTGATGGGCTTGCGCCGGTCCTCACGCACAAAAGGGATGGTGAGCCACTGGTGTCCGTCCGGGGTGCGGATTTTGGTCCGGTGGACCTTGCTTTTCCGGGAAAAGGGATGGAGGTCGTCCAGGATCACACGGTCGGCATGTATTGCGCGGGCGAGCCAGGACAGGTTGGGCGAGTAGCCGGGCAGGAGCAGGGCTGTGACCGGTGTGATCGGTCTGTCCGGATTTTCCGGTCTGTCCGGTCTGTTATGATTGTTCGGATTTTCAGGCCTTTCCGTACTGGCAGGCCGGGGATCGCTATCTGGTGTCGATGCCATGGTAATTTATGGCCGTAATGCTGAAGCCGTAATGTTAGAGTCGGTTTGTTAAAGCCGTAATGTTAGAGCCGTTAATGTTAAAGCCGGTTTGTTGAAGTCGAAATGTCTGAAAAGCCGGCGGGTTGATATGCTGTACGTGTTCAATAGAGGAATATAACGTTATTCGGCCGGATCCATGCCGCATCTTATTTCAATACCCCTTACTTATTTCAATACCCCTTACTTATTTCAATACCCCTTACTTTTCTTTACATTCAGTAAAAAGGAATTGCAAAAAACCAAGCCAATGAACCCCAAAGTCCGCGTTCGTTTTGCCCCGTCCCCGACAGGCCTGCTTCACATAGGAGGCCTTCGCACAGCACTCTACAACTATCTGTTTGCCCGTCATCATGGAGGTGCGTTCGTACTTCGCATTGAGGACACGGATCAGGCGCGTTACGTTCAGGAGGCAGAGCAGGACATGCTGGAGAGTCTGGCCTGGGCGGGTCTGCATCCCGATGAGGGGCCCTATCATCAGAGCAGCCGTCGCGAGCGCTATGCCATGTATGCCCAGCAGCTGGTCGATGACGGCTATGCCTACTATGCGTATGACACGGTAGAGGAGATCGAAAAGATGCGTGAGCGGCTTCGCTCGCCGCAGAATCCCAATCCCAAATACGATTCGCAGACGCGCATGCAGATGCGCAACAGCCTGACACTTGGTGAACTGGAGTTGCAGGAACTGCTGGAGGAGGGGTCGGAGTATGTGGTGCGGTTGAAAGTCCCGCAAGGTGAGACGGTGCAGTTCGAGGATATGGTCCGCGGACCGGTATCGTTCGAAACCGACGGGCTCGACGATCAGGTGCTGCTGAAAGCCGACGGCATGCCCACCTATCATCTGGCCAACGTGGTCGACGACCACGAAATGGAGATCACGCACGTCATCCGTGGCGAGGAATGGCTCAGTTCGGCGCCAAAACACATCCTCCTGTACAAATATCTTGGATGGGAGCCGCCCGTTATGGCGCATCTGCCGCTGATCATGTCGCCCAGCGGCGGGAAGCTGTCAAAGCGCAAGGCCGAGGAAGAGGGTATTCCCGTGAACGTGCGCGATTACAGGAAGGAGAGGTACGAGCGGGATGCGGTGATCAATTTCCTGGCGTTGCTGGGCTGGAGTCCGGGCGATGACCGCGAACTGCTCACCCTGGAGGAGATGACCCGTGAATTCACGCTGGGCCGCGTCGGCAAAAGCGGAGCCATTTTCGATTTCAAAAAACTGCTCTGGTTCAACGAGAACTACATGCGTCAGCGGGCTGATGCGGAGCTGGCGGAGGAACTCATGGCGCTGGTCCGGGAGCGCGGGCTTCCCGGCAAGGAGTCCCTGACGGAAAAGGAGGAAAAGTTGTCCGGCGACAGTGAGTTCATGGCCGGCGTGGTGCGGCTGCTCAAGGAACGGGTGTCGCGCCTCCCGGAATTTCTGGAAGCGGGGATCTTTTTCTTTGACGCTCCGGTGCAATTCGATGAAAAAGCTGTCAAAAAAGGGTGGAAGGAGGACACTCCGCCGCGGATCATTCAGTACCGGGATCGTATTTCCGGCCTGGAGGGCGCCGACTTCCGGGCGGACGAGCTGAAACGTATCCTCACCGAAATAGTGGAAGCGGAAGGCGTGGGTTTCGGCAAGCTCATGATGCCGCTGCGCGTGGCTGTTACCGGTGCGGGTTCCGGTCCGGATCTGTTCGAAACACTGGAGCTCCTCGGTCGCGATGAGGTGCTCGGGCGGCTGGATCGTGCGCTGCAGAAGTTTGCATAAAACTCCGGGTGTTAACAGGTCCAAACGGGTGTTCTTCAGGCATTGCTGTCTGGCGAAAATAATTATTCAACCCATCAGGTGTGACTATGAAATTATTCCAGAAGAAAAAGAAAAAGACAGGCCTGGCGCTGGGTGGTGGAGCCGTGCTGGGTGCCGTCCATGTCGGTGTGCTCAAGGTGCTGAAAGAGAAAAACATCACCATTGACTGCATTTCCGGCACGAGTATCGGGGCATTCATCGCCGCGCTGTATGCATTTGGTGTCAGTGCCGATGATATTGAAGAGGTAAGCAAGGATCTGAGATGGCTGGACATCTCGGAGATCTCCCTGTCCAAATACGGACTCATGGACAATGAAAAATTCGGGGAGCTGCTCATCGAACAGATCGGGGACAAGAACATCGAGGATGCGAACATCCCGCTGAGGATCATCGCCACGGACATCGCTTCGGGCGAAAAAGTCATTCTGGAGAAGGGGAATCTGGCGGATGCGGTCCGTGCCAGCGCCTGCCTTCCGGGCATCTTCAAGCCAGTCGAGATCGACGGCCGGTTGCTCGTGGATGGCGGGATCGTGGAGAACGTCCCGGTAACCCCTCTGGTGGATATGGGAGCCGACCATATCATCGGTGTGATGCTGACGGTGAGCGCGGCTGCAAAAAGGCCCGAGCACATCATTGAAGTGATGCTGAACACGTTCGAGTTCATGATCACCAACATCAGCAAACCGTACCTCAAGGATGCAAATGTGCTGATAAAGCCGGATCTTTCGTCCTTTGACAAGGTGGATACCGATCAGATCTCGGACCTGATCAAAAAAGGGTACGAAGAAGCCAAAAAAATGCTGGAAAACTGAATACCTCGACTTTGCGGAGTACCGTTATGCTGTTTTATGCTTGTTTGATATCGCTTACAAACATGTGATCATTCAAACCGGCTGAATAAACTCTGTTTAAACGGAAATTATATCTTTATGGCAGACTTTTTCAAGAATATCAGGACCGTGTCGGCAAGGGCAGTGACAATGACATTGGCAGAGGTAAGGGCAATGA